>CABRZK010000174.1 GCA_902475415.1 uncultured Eubacterium sp. | reverse complement strand
GATCTGAAAGCAACCAAGATGGGAAAACAGCTGCGGATTGCCCGCAAAGATGTCTACGCATATATGGGAGTGACACCGGAGGCAGAGGTGGCGGAAAATATCATCATCTGCGGGCAGGATCAGCTGTTGGATGTATTGTGTTCTCTCTATAATAACCAGAGTGACGGAAAAACCATGGCTTTTCGTTCTCCTATGGGCAGTTATTGCGGACTTTACAAAATGTATCAGAACGAAAACTATGTGGCCACCTGTCATATGTGGGACGGGGAGACCAATACATACAACCTGCCTTATGTGGAGCGGATGCTTCCGGGAGAGCAACTGGCGGTGTTTCATCTGTTGAAACGCTGGCAGGGATTTTATGTAAAAGAAGGAAATCCGAAAAATATTCAGTCTTTTGTGGATCTGACCAGAAAAGATGTACGCATGATCAACCGGGAAAAAGGAAGCGGCATCCGTATTTTTATCGATGAGATGTGTAAAAAACTGAGTATTGATGTGGACGATATGAATGGATATGATGATATTGCAGCATCCCATATGATCGCAGCGACCAATGTGTTGCGTGGAGCAGCGGATGTGGCTATCGGCAATGAAAAAGTGGCCAGACAGATGGATGGCATTCAGTTCCTGCCGCTGCAGCAGGAAAGCTATGACATCGTATTTCGCAGGAGAGATCTAAAACGACCGGAATATCAGAAGCTTTTGAATCTGATCCGATCCGAAGAATTCAAAAAAGAAGCAGAAACGATTTCCGGATACGATGTCCGTGAAATGGGAAAACAGCTGCTTTGAAAATATAATGTCAGTGAATTGGAATGACAGATAAGAAAAAGAGCAGAGCACAGACAGGAACATACACATATCGTAGAGTTTCAGTAAAGTGAATTAAAAAAATAAAATTTCAGGGCAGAGTTTGAAGAAATCATCTTTGAACTCTGTTTTTTTTGGCGGATAAGCATATTTTTCCTTTTCGACAATCTGTAAAACAGCAGTATGTGTACTTCTACTCCTAATGGTATACCAAATAAATACCAAAAAATAATTGACATTCATTGTAAACTATAGTACAACAAAATAAATAAAACATAACGAAACAGAACAAAAAGACATGTTTTTATCCGCGGAATAAGGGGAAAACAGAAGAAAAGTCATGAAAAAGGAAAACAGGAGTGTAAAGAGATGAAAAAGAAATTAGTAAGTCTGATGCTTGTTGCAGCAATGGGATTATCTATGGCAGCATGCGGAAACAAAGAGGCAGATCAGGGAGCAGCAAATGACACATCTGCAAAAGCAGAGCAGAATGATACTTCCGAAGCAGCACCGGAGAGCACAGATGCAGAGCAGCTTGACAGCACACAGATCACAGTATTTGCAGCAGCAAGTCTGGAGAACGTATTAAATGATCTGATCGCACAGTACAATGAGACACAGCCAAACGTAACCGTTGTACCAAGTTATGACAGTTCAGGAACACTGCTGGCACAGATTGAAGAAGGGGCAGCATGTGACGTATTCTTCTCCGCAGCACAGAAACAGATGGATACTTTACAGAATGATGATCAGTTAGTTGTTGATGGTACACGTCATAACGTAGTAAACAATCAGGTTGTTGTTATTACATACAAAGGAAGCGGCACAGCAGTTACAGGTCTGGAGAATCTGAAAGATGCTAAGAGCATCGCTCTGGCAGACGGAAGTGTTCCGGTTGGTAAATACACACGTCAGGCTATGGTAAATGCAGGTATGCTGGATGCAGTAGATGACGTATCTACAATCCCGACAGATGTAATCGCCCAGGCTCTGGGCGGAGTGGAAATCAACGAGTGCGGTAACGTAAGCACTGTTAAAACTCAGATAGCAGAAGGCTCCAACGAAGTTGGTACAGTTTACTATTCTGATACATACGGTCTGGAAGACAAACTTGATATTCTTCAGGTAATCAGCTACGATCTGACAGGAAACGTTATTTACCCGATCGCACAGGTAAAAAATGACGAGGCAGATGAGTTAGAGCAGAAAGCAGCACTTGATTTTGTAAACTTCATCAAATCTGACGCTGCAAAAGCAACCTTTGACAGCTACTACTTCGATACAAACGTAGAAGACTAAGTTCTGTTCAAAATTGTGTGACAAAAGAACCCGGTAGGGGTTAAAAAGTTAATAAAAATGTACAACTGGGGAGTTTTTTGTAAATGAAGAATACTGCGTGTACATAAATTGAAACGTGGAAAACCTGGGTGGCATACGCTGTCCGGGTTTTCTCTGAATCAGTAAGAAATAAAAATCTGAGTATACATTGAGCATAAAAACAGGAACTGTTATAATAAAGCAGCAGGAATGCCGATGGCATCCATGAATTTTGAAAATAATGATTTTATAACAGTAATGTGATAACAGGGAGAAACGTATATGGATACGATTATGGAAATTGTAAAAAATCTGGATTGGACACCGTTGTTTATTTCCTTTAAAACAGGAATTGTGGCAACGGTTATTTCCTTTTTTCTGGGTTTATTTGCGGCACGGAAAGTCGTGCGTGCAGGAGAAAGGGCAAAGGCGATCGCCGATGGATTTCTGACATTGCCGATGGTGCTGCCACCGACGGTTGCCGGATTTTTCCTTTTGCTGTTGTTTAGCAAACGCCGCCCGATCGGCATGTTTTTATTTGATCATTTTGGTATAAAAGTCGTACAGACATGGCTTGGATGCGTGATTGCAGCCACCGTGATTGCCTTTCCTCTGATGTATCGAAATGCCAGAGCGGCCTTTGAACAGCTGGATGCGAATCTGATCTATGCGGCAAGAACACTTGGTATGTCGGAATTGCAGATTTTCTGGAAAGTAGCAGTACCAAATGCAGGACCGGGCATTATCGCCGGAACAATCCTGACCTTTGCCAGAGCGCTGGGCGAGTATGGTGCGACATCCATGTTGGCGGGAAATATCCCCGGAAAGACATCCACGATTTCACAGAAAATCGCGATGGTCATTCAGGATGGCGATTATCTGACGGCAGGTGTGTGGGTAATTATTATTCTGGCGATCGCCTTCGGCATTATCGTAGCAATGAATGTAGTTGCAGGCAAAAATATGAAACACACACAGCGCTGGTAAAATTCTGAAAAACGCTTCGTGAGGGCGCAGTTTGTTCGGAAAATATTGGTTTTGACCGAAACAAAATGCAGAGGTGCAGTGATTCTGAAAGAAACAGATCAGTTTGCGCTGACCGGAATCATGCACCAGATTTCACATGCATTTGACTGGAAGAAAGGAATACTATGTCAATAGAAGTAGCAATTAAGAAAAAAATCGGAACATTTTCACTGGATGTTTCCTTTTCGGCAGGAGAAGAAATGTTTGCGCTGCTGGGCGCCTCCGGCTGTGGAAAAAGTATGACACTGAAATGCATTGCCGGGATTGAGACACCGGATGAAGGAAAAATCGTGTTAAACGGTCGTACCTTATTTGATACTGAAAAGAAGATCAATCTGATTCCACAGAAACGAAAAGTGGGATATATGTTTCAGGATTATGCCCTGTTCCCGAATATGACAGTAGAGAAAAATATCATGGCAGGAATGGGAAAAAATCCGGAAAAATCCATTGTACAGGATTATATTCGCCGGTTTCGGCTGGAAGGACTGGAAAACCATCTGCCCAGGCAGCTTTCCGGTGGTCAGAAACAGCGTGTGGCGCTGGCCCGTATGATGGCGTCACAACCGGAGATTTTATTACTTGACGAGCCGTTATCTGCTCTGGACAGTTTTTTAAAATGGCAGGTAGAAGAAGAATTGCAGGATTTATTATCTGAAATCGGAAAGACAGTTCTTTTCGTATACCACAGCAGGGATGAAGTATACCATCTCTGTGATCGTGTCTGCGTACTGGAAAAAGGTCATATCGAGACGGTGCAGGAGAAAAAAGAATTCTTCGCCAACCCGGTGACACAGGCAGCAGCCCGCATCTCCGGATGCCGAAACATCGTACCTGCAAAGCGCCTGTCAGAGCATAAACTGGACGTGCCGGATTGGGGTATCTGCTTTGAACTGGAAAAAGAAATCCCGGAAGACATTACATTTGTGGGTGTGCGCGCACATTATATCAAAGTATCGCCAAAACTGGAACCGGCAAAGAACAGCGCCATCTTCCAGATGGATCGTCTGCTGGAACAGCAGTTTGAATCAGAACTGGTTTTAAAATACTGCAAAGACACAGCAGCGCTTCGTATTTTGATGGACAAAACCAAAGCCGAAGAACTGGCGCAGCATGAACAGTTGCAGGTGGCAATTCCGGAGGATGCTCTGCTGTTGTTAAGGGCATAGCCCTTTATGTGGTGAAACAAGATTGGAAACCAGAAATTCCTGTAGACTGATTTTTGCTTTTGGATTTGAATTTTATATTACAGATAAAAATTATTCATATCTACTTTGTTTTAATCATCACGATATACTTTATGGTTCCGGAAAGGCAAAGGAATGGGTAAGTGAGATATTAAAAGGTCATCTGGAGTGGAAAAAGTAATAGAGAAACATTATAAGTAGTTTGTACAAATGAAAAAGTTGGAGAAAATATGGTGGAAGAAAAATACTATTTGAATACAAATACATTGCCGACTATTCCTGTTCCACACGATTGCATTATTAAAGAAATTCAATTAGGCAATGATAGTCTTGTATTTATTTTTGAGGATAATATTTCAAATAATGATTCAATAAAATATATAATGCCAAATGCAAAATCTTTAATCATGAAAATTCACTTAGTTAATGATCTTTCCGATATTAGTTTGTATATGAAGACTAAACCTGGAAAAATTCTTCATAAATCGTCAATTTATAAGGAAATTGATTTAAATAAACAATGCGATAAATTGCTTCATTTTCCAGATAACAGATTGGAATACATGTATCATAATATTGGTTATTGTTCAATTATAGTGCAATTATGGGCATTGAATAGTATTGTGATGAGTATAACTGCTGATTACGTTGAATATGATTGGAACTTTTAAAAAATGATATCGTATAAAAAGGTGGTCCAAATGAGAAAAAGAATAATTTCAATGTTGTTGATTGTTTGGATTTTTTTACCTGCGACTGCCTGCACGTCAATGAGAATCTCTTCTGAAAAGTATTCTTTTTCGCCTTCACAACCTAAATTTTTCCCAAAATCACCTAGACAAAAAGCACTTTAGTGTGGTACAGTGTAGATGCGTATAGTAAAAAGTTTGAGAAAGAAGACAAGTGATGATGAGAGCATGGGAAAATAATATTCGAAAAGTTGTTCCGTACGTTCCGGGCGAACAGCCAAATAAAGAACGTATGATCAAATTAAATACAAATGAAAATCCGTATCCGCCGGCACCTAGTGTGGCAGAGACATTGAAAAATCTGGACATTGACCGTCTGAGACTGTATCCGGATCCGGCCTGTATCCGTCTGGTGAATGCGATTGCAAAGCAGAAAG
>CABRZK010000173.1 GCA_902475415.1 uncultured Eubacterium sp. | reverse complement strand
GATGAGAAATACCAGCCGGGCATCTTACAGAACAGCATCCGCAGCTTACACAGTCGAAGGATTCTTCTGCACATTTTTCAAATTCGCCTCTCTGAGCGTATGCAATATACTGCATAACATTCAGGTTCTGTGTACATGCTTTTGTACATGCATTACATCCGATACAGCTGTAGATTTCCGGATACAGTTCCATCATGATCTGCTCGGTCGGTCTGATCTCTTCGATGTCGTAAGTTCTCTTGTCTGTCGGGAAGAATGGAATGCTTGCTACATACATACCTTCCTGAACCTGTGTCTGACAGGCAAGACATGTTTTCAGTTCGTTCTGTCCTTTGATTCTATAAATAGTTGCACATGCTCCACAGAATCCATGACGGCAGCCACATCCTCTTTTCAGGGTGTAGCCTGCATATTCCATAGCTGTCATGATTGTTAAATCTGCCGGAACACTGTATTTTTTACCGAAAAAATATACATTTACCATTTCCTGCATTTTGTCGTACCATTCCTTTCTGTACTTTGTCTAGTGATCCTTTTCTTAGTACTCGTTCGGCAACTCGTCTACTTCATCGCAGCGGAATACCGGACCGTCTTTGCAGACATATTTGGAACCGATGTTGCAGCGTCCGCATTTACCGATACCACATTTCATACGAAGTTCCAGTGTTGTATAGCACTGAGAACGGTTGAAGCCCAGCTCTTCCAGTCCTGCAAGTACAAACTTGATCATGATTGGCGGTCCGCAGACCAGAGCGGTCTTGTCTGTTGAAAAACCGATTTCTTTCAGGTAACTTGGAACAAATCCTACGTGGCCGTCCCAGCCTTCCTGCGGACGGTCAATGGTCAGATGTACATTGACACCCGGAGTTTTTGCCCATACTTCCTGGATCTCTTTCAGTTTTACGAGGTCATCTGCGGAACGTGATCCGTACAGGATGTCAACCGTTCCGTAGTCATCACGATTATCCAGTACATAGTTGATAACGGAACGCAGTGGTGCAAGTCCGATACCACCGGCGATAAACAGCAGATTTTTGCCTTTCAGCTCTGTATCTACCGGGAAATTATTTCCGTAAGGTCCACGGACAGTAATCTCATCGCCAACTTCCAGGCTGTGCAGACAGTCTGTCAGTACACCACATTTTTTAATACTGAATTCCTGATATTCTTTATTTGTAGGGGATGAAGTAATGGAAAACATTGCCTCTCCGATACCCGGTACACATACCATTGCACACTGTCCAGGCATATGTTCGAATAGTTTTCCGCCGCCCGGAGCAGTTACACAGAATGTTTTTACATCCGGTGTTTCCTGCGTGATCTTTGTGATCACACCAACCTTCGGAATCAGTGTATCCAGTGTATAATTTTTATGACAGGTACATTCGCTCATTACTGTTCACCTCCCATGCTTTTGATAACTTTAACGATATTTAAAGAGGACGGGCATTTCTCCACACAACGTCCACATCCAACGCAGGAATACATGCCATCATTGTTTGCCGGGAAATAAACCAGCTTGTGCATGAATCTCTGACGGAAACGCTGCATCTGGCTTGTACGGTTGTTTCCGTGAGCCATCATTGTGAAATCAGAGTACATGCAGGAATCCCAGCAACGGTATCTCTGAACACCGTGTCCTGTATCATAATCCTTGATATCGTAGCACTGGCAGGTCGGGCATACAAAAGTACAGGTTCCACATGCAAGACATGGTTTGTACAGCTCTTCCCATTTCGGAGAATTGAATTTCTCTTCCAGTTTGTCTCCGCCCCATCCTTCCAGGGAAAGATTGGAGTACGGAAGTTTTTCTACGATTGCACGGATGTTGTTCTTTTCTTCTTCCAGCTTGTCGCTGTCGGCATCTGCATTTTCAAGCAGGCTTTCCACTGCTTTTGTCAGTGCCTCACCTTTTTCTGTGATTGCTTTCCAGATCAGGTCATCGCCCAGCATCCATACAGCAACGTCTGCCGCTGATTTTTCCGGATCTGCACAGTCTACGCCAAATACCTTACAGAAACAGCTTTCTTCCGGTTCATGACATGCCATGGCAACGATGATTCCGTGATCTCTTCTTGCAGCATAAAATGTATCGATCGGATCAGCTAAAAATACTTTATCCAGTACTTCTACACCTTTGATGTCGCAGGCTTTCATGCCAAATACAACAAACTCCTGATCCTGTAATGCCTGAGGCTCGATCTTGATGTCTTTGCCTTCTCTCTCACAGCTATACAGATTTTCGCTCTGTGGGAAGAATACATCTTTTGGAGATTTTACGGTCTTTAAAGTTTCAACGTCAACTTCTGCGTCTTCACTCCAAGGTCCGAAATTTACCTGTCCTGCTCTTCTGATCGGCAGATACAGTTCTTTTGTTTCTGCGATTGCACGGAATAATGCCGGCAAATTACTTTTCGCTATCTTGTACATACATTATCCCCTTTCTCCAACAATGCTTGGCTCTACATCGTCAAATGTAAAGTTTGTCAGTGGTGCTTTCGAATCTGTATCCTCTCCTGCCTGATATTCTCCGTAGAATTTGTCAATATCTTTGATAAATTTACGGTTGAACAGATGCAGCGGAATACCCTGCGGACATACACGGCTGCACTCGCCACAGTCCGTACAACGTCCTGCTACGTGGAATGCACGGATAATGTGGAACATCTTCTCTTCGAAATCATCCACATTTGCCTTCTGTGCACTGTCGAATTTTGTGCTGTCAAACACACATTTACGGCAGCTGCATGCCGGACATACGTTACGGCAGGCATTACAGCGGATACATTTTGATAATTCGTTCTGGAAGAATGCAAATCTCTCTTCCGGAGACATTGCTTCAATCTTCTCTACTTCTGCAAAACGATCTGCATCTTTGGTATCTTTGGATTCGCCGATCAGCTCATCGTATACCTGATGCTCTTTTCCTTTGCAGACATGGCAGCGTCCCAGCATTGCAGATGCATAAGTGCAGGTCTTTTCGCCATAAATTGTCTGGATCGTCAGAGTTTCTGCATCATCTGTCATCTCGGCACCTGTAATGCTTTCGATACCTTTGATGCCCTGCTCTCTGATCTTTTCGATGGACAGTTTACCTTTACATCCAACACCGATGATAAAAGCTTTTTCTCTGTCTACACGATGTTCTTTGATCAGCTGGTTAAAGCTGTATGTATCACATGGTTTTAAGAATACCAGCGTTTTTCCTTCCAGCTTGGAAGCTTCGATCATGTATTTGCTCAGGTTTGCACCGCAAAATCCATTGTATACAAAATTCTTCAGCTGGTCTTCGTTTTCAAAATAAGATGGTTCCGGATTATAAGGCAGATCGCCGGCTTTCCAGCCAAGCACGCGTGCCACGGTACCGTCTGCTAACAGTTCTTTCGCACGTTTGATCAATTCTTCCTGCATCTCAAATCCTCCAATCTTACGTTTTTACCAAGAGAATGAATCTTCTCTGCAAACTCGTTCATAGTCTGAGAGAATTTCACACCTTCAGCCGCAGACACCCACTCTACTCGTGTACGTCCATTTTCCACACCGATAAAGTCCAGCATGGAGAACAGCAGTGTCATACGTCTTCTTGCATAATAATTACCTGTACTGTAATGGCAGTCTCCCGGATGGCATCCACACATGATAACGCCGTCCGCACCTTTTTCAAATGCTCTTAAGATAAACATCGGGTTTACTCTGCAAGAGCAAGGTACGCGGATGATCTTTACATCGGCCGGATAAACCAGACGGCTGCTGCCGGCAAGGTCAGCACCTGCATAACTACACCAGTTACAGCAGAATGCTACAATTTTCGGTCTGAATTCAGTATTTTCTATCGACATATTGCATCTACCTCCGCTAAGATCTGTCTGTTAGAGAAGCCCTGCAGATCCATAGAACCGGATGGGCAGGCAACGGTACAAGCACCACAGCCCTGACACAGAGCACTGTTTACCTGGGCAATACGGCGTACTTCACGGATACCGTGGTCGTTTACTTCTTTGTCAATATAGCTGATTGCACCGTAAGGGCAAACATTTGCACATGTAGAACATCCATTACACAGCAGTTCATCTGGTTTTGCAGTACATGGATTGGTCATCAGTTTATCTTTTGCAAGCAGACCAATTGCTTTTACTGCTGCGGCACCAGCCTGAGATACTGTCTCCGGAATATCTTTTGGTCCCTGACATACACCGGACAGGAAGATACCTGCTGTCGGAGATTCTACCGGACGCAGTTTTGCGTGTGCTTCTGTCAGGAAGTTGTTTGTATCGATACTTGCTGTCAGCATGGTAGCGATCTTTCTTACATCCGGGTTCGGCTCGATTGCTGCTGCCAGAACAACCATGTCAGCTTCCATCAGGATCTGTTTGTTGTCCAGAAGGTCAGAAGCCTGTACAAGCAGCTGTCCGTTTTCCTGCGGAACAACCTTTCCTACCTGGCCTTTGATGTAGTGAACGCCATATTCTTCTACCGCACGGCGATAGAACTCGTCAAAGTTCTTACCTGGTGTACGAACATCAATATAGAATACGGTAACATCTACATCCGGATATTTATCACGGATCAGCATTGCATGTTTTGCAGTATACATACAGCAGATTTTAGAGCAGTAGCTCTTTCCTCTTTCATCAGAACATCTTGATCCGACACACTGTACAAATACCATTTTCTTTGGTGCTTTATGGTCTGACATACGCTCCAGATGTCCCTTTGTCGGACCTGCTGCATTCATGATACGCTCCAGTTCCAGAGATGTAATAACATCCGGGCTCTGATTGTATGCATATTCATCATATTTATCCAATTTGATCATATCAAAACCGGTTGCTACAACAATTGCACCATATTTCTGTGTGATGATCTCGTCTTTCTGATCGTAATCAATCGCACCTGCCTGACATACCTTTGAGCAGACACCACATTTTCCGGTCTTGAATTTGATACAATGTTCTCTGTCAATAACCGGTACATTCGGGATTGCCTGTGCAAACGGTGTATAGATCGCACTTCTGTTGCTCAGGCCACGGTTAAATTCACTTGGAGTTTTTTTGGAAGGACATTTTTCCTGGCAGACACCACAGCCTGTACATTTATCCATGTCTACGCTTCTTGCTTTTTTACGGATATCAACCGTAAAATCACCTACGAATCCGCTTACTTTTTCTACTTCACTATATGTATACAGCGTGATCTTTTCATGTGCAGAAGCTTCCACCATTTTCGGTGTCAGGATACATGCAGAACAGTCCAGCGTCGGGAATGTCTTATCGATCTGGGACATTCTTCCTCCGATACTCGGCTCTTTCTCCACGATATCTACTTCATATCCGGCATCTGCGATATCAATCGCTGTCTGAATACCTGCGATACCGCCGCCGATAACCAGTGCACGTTTTGTTACACGGCTCTCACCCGGCTGAAGCGGTGCATTTAAGTTTACTTTTGCAACGGCTGCTCTCATAAGGATAACCGCTTTTTTTGTAGCTTCTTCCATATCCT
>CABRZK010000172.1 GCA_902475415.1 uncultured Eubacterium sp. | reverse complement strand
TCATTTATTCAATTATGTCTGAACTTTTGCTTCCATTGATGGAATCATTATAGCATATATGCATAAAAAAGCAATGTTTTACTGAGAATTTTTATATATTTTTATTGTGCAGATACTGATTTTCTGCCAGGTTCTCCAACACCTCTTCAAAGTCACTTCAATGTCACTTCAAAGTCAACTTCAAAGTCACTTCAATTAAATTTCATTTTACTTTGAAGTACAGTTCTATTCTTCCCATACCCTGGCAAACCCAATCCTATTTTCCGGTACCCCAGTAATAAAAATTTGACTATTTATGCTTTCTGTCAACATAAATAGTCAAATAATCTGTTTGTAAATATTACGCTCCCGCCTGTGCCGTCACATAATACTCCGCCTGTGTCTGATAAAGCTTCGCATAAATCCCGTTCTGTTCCAGAAGCTGCTCATGCGTCCCTTCCTCCGCAATCTCCCCATGATCAAGCACAACGATCCGGTCACAGAATTTACAGCTGCTCATGCGATGGGAAATGTAAACGGCTGTTTTCTCTCCCACAAGGGAGTCGAAGTTTTCATAGATTCCAGCTTCTGCAATTGGATCCAAAGCTGCGGTCGGCTCATCTAAAATGACAAACGGTGCATTTTTATACAGCGCTCTTGCAATCGCCACTTTCTGTGCCTCGCCGCCGGATGGTGTGACACCCTCTCCATTTTCCTGATACAAAAGTGTGCGTTTCTTCTGCGGCAGTCTCTCTGCAAATTCGTTTAGACCGATCTTAGTAAGCACCTGCTTTAAGCGCGCTTTATCAACCTGCTCCCCTGCTGCGATATTTTCGTCCAGTGGAAAAGCAAACAGCTTGAAATCCTGAAACACCACGGAAAAAATCTGCATGTATTCCTCATAATCATATTTTTCAATATTGATTCCATTGAGGCAGATTTCTCCCTCGGTCGGCTCATAAAGCCGTAAAAGCAGCTTGATGAGTGTCGTCTTTCCAGCTCCGTTCCTACCGACAAGCGCCATTTTCTGCCCAATTTTAAAATCCAGACTGACATTTTTCAGAATATAATCTTCTGTGCCCGGATAACAGAATGACACATTGCGGAAGGATAATTCATACTCGTTGTCGTCCCGCTTCTCGATTGGAAGTGTGCCGTCGTAATGCATGTTCGGGCGATTGATAAATTCTTCATACGTTTTCAGATACTCATTGCGGTAATTGATCTGGTTATACTGCATCAGGACATTCTGCACACCGGTCATCATGGTTATAATCGCCCCGGAGTACATGAGCACATCTCCGATCGTCACCGCACCGGACATCGCCATTACCGCCACATAGACATAGATATAACCAGCAAGAAGCTGTACAACAAATGAAAACTTTGCCTGATTTTTTCCCTCGAAAATCCCTTCTTCTGAAAAATAGGATGATGCATTGATACATGTCTCATTTTTTCCACAAAGATAATCCTGCATTCCATAAAGCCTGATATCCTTCGCCGCCGTCTCCGATGTAAAGATTTTAAACAGATAACCATATAAAAAATTGATACGCTCATTTTCATGATTGAGTTCCACCTGTTTTTTCCCAATGCGGTCAGAAACACGAACATTTACCCAGAAAGAAAAAGCAAACATCCCTGCCAGCAATGCAGTCATCAGGAATATTTTCCATGCTGCAACATGCTGCCCCTGCATAGACTGTACAATTAATATAAGAAGAAACACGAGCGCAAACAGAACTTTGACACATTCTGTAAAAAATTTATAAATGGAGTCCAACTGTGTTTCAATATCGCCAGCCCCATTCGCTCCGCCTCTGGTTCTCCGGAAGGCAATCTGATTTTCCTCTTTTTCAATCTCCTCAAACTCCATGGAAAATGCCTTCTCTGCTGTCCGTCTTTTGGTCTCATCGCGGCTTGGGCTTGCGTATTGTTCAAATATCTGATTGCACATTATGTAAACCATCCGTACGACAAGAACTGCTAATATCATGATCCAGACATAATGTACCGCTGTCGTATATTGTTCCAACAGCAGAGTGTCAATGATCCTCGCATAGAGAATGCTGTTGATATAAGAGATACCTGCGCCGCAGACCGCTCCAGCCACGATTGCAGCACCAAGCTGTCTGTATCCTTTCGTCTGGAAAATCAGATAGTTCCACATCTCCTTAATCGACATCTGCCGCACCTCCTTCTCCATAATATTTGCTCTGGACTAAAAACAGTTCGTAGTATTTTCCTTTTTGCTCCATCAGCTCCTCGTGGCTTCCACATTCTGCGATCCTTCCATCGGACAAAAGCAATATTTCTTCGCAGAAGCGTGTGGAAGCAAGCCTGTGTGAAATAAACAGCGCTGTGATATCCGCCAATGTCCGGTTATAGATCTCATAAATTTCGGACTCCGCCAGTGCGTCTAATGCTGCCGTCGGTTCGTCCAGCAGGATTATGGACGGATCACGATATAATGCCCTTGCCAAAAGCAGCTTCTGCGTCTCGCCACCGGAAAGGCGCACGCCATCCTGACTTAATTCTTTTCCAAGATTGGTAGAAAGCCCCTGCGGCAATGCTGTCACTTTCTGGGAAAGTCCTGCTTTTTCCAGACATTCCCATACTTTTTCCTCGTCCCACTGCTCGTTAAGTGCCACATTTTCTGCCACGGAATAGGCCAGAGTAAAGGTATCCTGAAAAACAGCTGACTCATGCCTGTAATAAACTTCCCGGTCTAATTCCCTTGTATCGATTCCATTGACATAAACCGTTCCCTTTGTCGGCAGATACAGACCTGATATTAATTTCACAAGCGTTGACTTTCCAGCACCATTTAATCCGACTAACGCCTTGTGTTCCCCACTCTTTAAAGAAAAAGAAATGTCATTTAACACCGGTTTTTCTGCACCTTTATAGCAGAAGGTCACATGGTCAAACACCACTTTCACTGTCTTAAACTGGTTTTGTGGAATCTTTTTCTCACCCGCATCCTCGCCCAGATTCAGAAAATTCCGAAAATCTGTGATATGGACACTACAGTATTTCATCTTCGCAAAACTGTCACTCACCTGTGCAAACCATGTAGAAAAGCCTCCGATGATTCCCAGATAGAATACAAACATCGTCAGGGACATTCCATTTTTCAACTGGCTGATCAGGTACAGATAGCAGATCAGATCCCGTCCCGCTGTCAGAATGGTTTCCAACGATTTTCCGGCAAATGCGATACTATTCTTCTTCGCATTGCGTCTTCTGGTATTTTTGATCGCGATTCCATATTTCCCGATGATCCATTTTTTCAACCCAAAAACACGGATATCCTTTCCGCTTATCGCATCATCAGAAAGCCGGTCGATATACTGCATCGTCATCTCATCCCTGGCATTCTCATCCCTGATTTTATTCTCATACCAGTCCGGCAGACTGTTACAAAATGCACCAATAACGGAGAGCCCGAATAATAGCAAGAGGATCACCGGATGAATGGAGCCTGCGATCACCATATAAACGAACAGACCAAGCACTCCGGTTCCAAATGCAGAGACCGCACGCAGCAAGCCCTCAACGCCTGCATTATTATAGCTGACTGCGTTACATGCTTTCTCCTGCAAAAGTTTCAGTTCCGGGTCTTCATACTGCTCTTGTGGTATCTCGCAGATTTTTTTTGTAAACTGCCTCATAAAAAGCTGGGAACGCACCTCTATGTGATGATAGACATGCTTTTGCCTGATATACGTATCCGCTGCATTCACAAGTGCATAACCCACAAATGCAGAGAGAATTGCTGCAATCACCGTTACTGCGGATAAGCTTTCTCCAAGTAATCCAACGACCAGTGCGCTTAACATGGAACCGATCACCGGCACGATCACTGACAGGATGATTCCGGTTATCATATCTCTTATATAGCTTCTTTTTTCTTTCCATACAGGAGTAAAAACGAATCTGAAATTGCTCCAGAGGGTGTATTTTTTTGTTTTGTACATGTTGCTTGCTCCCCAAACTTAATTTTGTTCTGTTTTTTCATTAAGATAAGACTAACATAGATTCCTCCGGTTACGCACAAAAAATGCACGGATTGCAAAAATCCGTGCACGAGTGGTAATAATAATTTCTACAACATTTTGCTTACAGCGGCAGCATAATCTCCGTCACAAAGACCCCTGCCTCATTTTTCCGATTGATAAAGCCATCATATTTTTCGACAATCAGATTAATCCGTTTCAAGCCATGTCCATGATTGCCCCGCTTGTGCGTAATATACTCCTCATCCAGTTTGCGCACGGTCTCATTAGTGGCATTGCTCACGGAAATATAAAGTTGCTCCTTGAACTGTCCTATATAAAGGCGGATGAACTGCTGCTCTTTTGGCACTTTCTCGCACGATTCCACCGCATTGTCGATCAGGTTTCCGATCACAACACATAAGTCTATGTCTGTCACTGACGTTTCTTTCGGAACCGTTGCCTTGTAATCGACCGGGATGCCATTATGGATTGCCAGTGAGATTTTGGAATTCAAGATTGCATCCACACCGATATTTCCGGTGTCAAACAGGAGATTGATGTCATCTAAATCTGTCTCCAGCTTATCAAGGTACGCTCTTGCCTCACTGATGTCGTCCATCGCAAGATAGGCTTTTAACGACTGCATGTGGTTGTGATAGTCATGCCGCCAGCCACGCATGGTCATGTATACATTATTCACTTCTTCGATCTGATTTTTCATAAGCTTGTTCTGGTAGGCTTCCGTGCTCTTCTCATAGTAGGTTTTTATGACGAGGCGGAGCAGGATGGATGCGGCTGCCAGAAACAGGAGAGCTGCTGTAAATATAAGGATGATGTCTGTTGTATTCAATATTTTTTTCCTGATTCTTTTTCTATAATTTTTACCATTTTGACTTGGTCACTCACTTAGTCACTTACTTGGTCACTATATCTTGGTCCAGATTTCATTGTATCTTAACTCAATCTCCTTACAGATGATATCTGATAAACGCTTCATTCACTTCCTTATAGAAGCTTCTGCTGACAGGAATGACACTGCCATCCGCAAGTACACATTCCGTTCTTCCAATCCGGACAACTTTCTCGATATTCACTGCGTAACTTCGGTGCGTTGCAAGAACGGTGTCCGATTTTTCCTGCATCTCATGAAGTAACTCCGTGAAAACGGTTTTTATGTTTATGCTTTCCTGATCTTCCAGATATAGATTTACATAATGTTTCTGTGCTTCCATATAAAGCACATCATTTAAATTAACACGGACAGACTGGCTGTCCTTTTTCACAAGGATGTAGTTCTCCTCCTCTACCTCTCTCTGCATTCTGGCATAGTCGAGAATCTCCCACAGCTTCTTCTCATCCACCGGCTTCATCAGATAACGGTACGCGCCCACTTCATATCCATCGAACACATAACTTGCATCCGATGTCACGAAAACAAGAACCACATCCTTCTCTTTCTCACGGATTTTTCTGGCAAGCTCCATGCCGTTCTGCCCTCTCATGGAAATGTCAAGAAAGATCACATCATAGGTATTCTGCTCTGCTTGGAACAGATATTCTTCTGCACTCTCAAACAGATCTGTGTGAAC
>CABRZK010000171.1 GCA_902475415.1 uncultured Eubacterium sp. | reverse complement strand
TGGTGTGATTGCCCTTGATATGAATGACAGTAAAGAATATGTTCTGCTTGGAAAAGGGGTCGGATTTGGGAAAAAGCCTGGGGAGCGTTTTGACCAGCCGGCGGACTGCACCGTATATTCTCTGCAGGAGAAGACATCCAGGGGAGATGCTTCAGAATTGCTCAAATCGATTCAGCCGGAATATTTTCAGATGGCAAACAGGATTCTGAATGAGGCAGAGCGTCATTTTGGAAAAATTGACCGGAGCATTCTGTTTCCGATGGCAGATCATATTGCATTTGCCGTACAGCGCCTGCAAAAAGGAGAGACGATTTCCAATCCGCTGACGGAGGATATCAAGACATTGTTTTATGCGGAATTTAAGGTGGCTTCTATGATCCGGCCAATTCTGAAAGAAGAAAAAGAGATTGATATTGATGACGATGAAATTGGCTATGTAGCATTACACATTCATTCGGCGCTGGAGAAAGAGTCGGTCTCTGTATCCATGCAGATGGCCCGGGCGGTACGTGACTGTGTGTCACTGATCGAAGAGCAGCGTGGAATCCACATTAATGTAATGTCATTGAGCTATAACCGTTTAATGAACCACGTAAAATATATGGTTGCCAGAATACTCAAAGGAGAATCACTGAAAGTCAATATGAATGACTACGTGCAGCACAATTTTCCGGAATCCTATGAACTTGCAATGGTTGTGTGTGATCATCTCAGTCATGCGCTGCACAGGCAGCTCGAAGAACTGGAAATCGGATACCTTGCGATGCATATCGAACGGGTCAGTATGGAAGATGAAGAATAAAAGATTGGAACAGACTTTTCCATGCATATGTCCTGAATGCAAAAATGTGGAAAAACTGTAAGAAAAATATAGAAAACCGTTACTTTGTAACTTTGAGAAGCTGCAAAGTAACGGCTTTTTTTGGAAAAGCGGACAAAATGAAATAAAATGATTGTTGTTAAGACCTTGCGGTATTGGTTAAATATACCTTTAATAATTCAAATGTATTTCTGACTCCATCCACATGAGAACGCTCATAGTTATGAGATGCATATACACCCGGACCAATGAGACCGTGACGGATATCAAAACCACCGCGCAGTGTAGCCTCTACATCAGAACCATAATGTGGATATACATCAATTGCATAATCCAGACCATTCGCTTTGGCCAGATTGGACAGTTCTGTTACAAGGTCGTAATTGTAAGGACCGCCGGAATCCTTGGCACAGATGGATACCATGCGCTCCGTGCAGCCAAGATCATCCCCGACACAACCCATATCAACGGAAATCATTTCTTCCGTATCTGCCGGAATAAAGCTTCCGCCGTGACCAACCTCTTCATAAACAGTAAATAATAAAGAAACTTTGCGATTCAAAGTAAGTGTTCCATCCGCCACTTCCTTTGCAATTCCAAGCAGAATCGCAGCAGAAAGCTTATCATCCAGAAAACGGCTCTTGATATAACCGCTTGCAGTAACGGTTGTACGGGGATCCATGGCAATGATGTCGCCGGTCTGAACGCCCAGAGCTTTCACATCATCCGCAGTAGCTACATTTTCATCCAGCAGGATTTCCATATTTTCTTCGACAGTCTCCACTTTCTGATCAGCTACATGTGCGGACGGTTCCTTATTTAAAACAACGCCGGTATAGACTTTGCCATCCCGTGTGTGCACGGTACAGTTTTCTCCGTCAGCAGTACTCCACTGATGTCCGCCCAGAGTCGTCGGACGCAGGCGACCGTTGTTTTTGATAGAACGAACCATGGCACCTAACGTATCTACATGCGCTGCAAGAATCAGAGGACTTCCCTCACCGCCAATTGTCACCAGGATATTTCCCTTGCGGGAACGCTCCGGGGCATATCCCATGCTCTCCAGTGTAGAAACCAGATAATTGGTCACTTCTTTCGTAAAACCAGTCGGACTCGAGATAGAAGTCAGATGCTTCAGCTGATCCGTAATAAAACAAATAGATGAATTTTCCATAATCAAATCTCCTTATATAATTTATGTACTCTGGAAATCTTTCGTTTAAAAAATCCAGAGAGCACATATTTTCTTTGCAATACAGAAAGGATACCTGTATCGCAAAGTAATTTTCTCCTGCTATTCTATAACGAAAGTACAAAAAATTCCAGAAAAAAATGTGGTTTTGAGCATTAACAACAGATTTTACGAAGTACATGGGAAGAACGGTGTATCGTTTGGAATATCGAAACAGATGCCAGAAAGGTGGACAGGTGCAATTTTTATGATAACGAGACAGCTGACAGGAAGAAATGCAGGCAGGACGGTATGGGCTTTTTGCTTGCTAGGGAATTTTAAGAAATTTCCTAGCAAACAAAAGCACTTTGTGCAGATGATGCGCAGCTTCGCGCGCGGAACAAAAGCTGCGTTTTATAGGGAGGTAACAACGAGGGTGTGTGAAAACGCAGTTTTGTTCTGGCAGAAGCGAGCATAGCTCCGCCTCCGGGAGTGTGTCTGAGCGCGCTGCTTTTGCGCGTGAGTTCGCGGAAACAGGCGGCGCAGCGGATGCAGAAAAAGTTCCGTGTCCGCCTGCATTTCTTCCTGTCAGCGTCCGTAGCTAAAACCTTCCGTGTAGCCATCCCCCCCGTGGCCAAAAAATATCCGTGTAGTCAAAACCCTGCAGGAAAAAATATACAAAAAATCCTGGTTTTTCAATGCTGACTTTTGCATCTTTTTACGTTATTATTAATACAATTCTGTAAAATGTGAACAAAAACAGAAAAAATGTACGTCATAGAAGTACACATGTACGAAAAATAAATACAAAAAGTCATGATTTTTATTGACCATTATGTAAAAAACAGTTATAATATACAATATTGTCGACAATTTACAATGGTAAAGCGCTACAGAATTGTACAGAATTGGCGACAGCGTGACGTATGAGAATGAGAGAGGAAAGGTGTAAAAAATGGCAAAGTACACAGTACGAAGAGTCTTTATGGCAATCGTTACAGTGCTGGTAGTTGCATGTGTTACGTTTTTCTTGATGAATGCAATCCCGGGAAATCCGTGGTTATCTGAGAAAACTCCGACACAGGCGACCATCGACGCGTTAAATGCTAAATACGGACTTGACCAGCCCCTGATCGTTCAGTTGGGCAAATATCTTGGAAATCTTCTCCACGGAGATTTCGGTACATCAATCAAAATGCAGAAAAACCGTGCAGTATTAGACATTATCAAAGACATGTTCCCGGTTTCTGCAAAAATCGGCGTATTTGCGCTTTTATGGGCAATCGCAGTCGGACTTCCGCTTGGATGTCTGGCAGCTTACAAGAGAGGTACATGGGTAGACAGCTTCCTTAGAGTTGTATGTACAATTGGTATCTCCATGCCTGGATTCGTAGTTGCAACAATGCTGTTGCATACATTATGTGGGGGTATTCCGGGAGTAAAAGTTTTCCCGGCATTATTTGACGGAACACCAAAGAGTTATGTCCTGCCATGTCTGGCACTGGGATTTTACCCGATGTGTTATCTGTCACGACAGACCAGAACAGCAATGCTGGATTCCATCAATCAGGAATATATTAAGACAGCACGTGCAAAAGGTCTGAAAAACAGCAAGATTATTTTCAAACATGCACTGAGAAATGCACTGATCCCGGTTATTACTTATCTGGGACCGCAGATCGCATTTACACTGTGCGGCGGTATGGTTGTTGAACAGGTATTTTCCATCCCGGGACTGGGCCGTTACTTTATCCAGGCAATCCAGACCCGTGATTATCCGTTGATCATGGGAACCACTATCTTCTTGGCTTCCTTCATCATCATCATGAACCTGATCGTTGACCTGTGCTACAAACTGGTAGACCCGCGTATCAATCTGGCGAAGGGAGGAAATTAAGCATGTCTGGAAAGAAAAGATTTCAAAAGCCAGGCTCTCTTCAACCGAATATTGATGATATTTTAGAGTGGAGCAAATTACCGGAGGACGCTTTTGATGCAGCGAGCCAGCAGGAAAAGGAAAGCTTTATCAAAGATCGTAAGAGTGTTTCCTATTGGGCAGATGCATGGCGTCGTCTCCGTAAAAATAAAGTGGCAATGGTTGCCCTTGCAATCATCATTGCATTGGTTATTTTCGGATTTGTGGGACCGAGCATGGTTCCTTATACTTATAAGCAGCAGGTACGTGGCTCTGAGGCATTACATCCATGGCATTACACACTGGAAGACCAGCAGAAGATCAATGATTACATGGAAGAGAAAAATGAGACTGCAAACCTGACACCGGATGAGGCAGTTGAGAAGGCAAGAGCAGAAGCAGAAGCAGAAGGCAAAGAGTTAAGCCGTATTGAAGAGTCTAAAATCCGTGCGAAGGCAAGTGTTGCCGAGCAGAAAGAGAGCGAAGAGCACATTACTGAGAGTGAAGCAGCCAAAGCCCTGGGCATCAAGCACAAAGCATTTGGTTATTCCACACAGGAACTTCAGAAAAAAGCAGATGGTGAGAAAGTATTCCCGCATGTGTTTGGTACCGATGACCAGGGACGTGATATCATGGTTCGTGTCATGGTGGGAACAAGAATCTCTATCATTGTTGGTGTATGTGCGGCAATTATCGTACTGATCATTGGTGCGTTATATGGTTCTGTTTCCGGTTACTGCGGCGGCGTAGTAGATACAGTAATGCAGCGTATTGTTGAGGTCATCTACTCCATTCCGGAGATGCTGATCATCCTTCTGCTTTCCGCAACATTAAAACCGGCTTTGGAGCAGTTCCAGAACTCCGGTGACGGTCCGATGCAGAATCTGGTAACGGTTCTCGGACCAAACCTGATCTCCATGTTTATCGCATTCGGTTTATTATACTGGGTAACCATGAGCCGAATCATCCGTGGACAGATCCTTCAGTTAAAACAGCAGGAGTATGTAACAGCAGCCCGCGCCCTTGGTGCAAAAGGCGGTCGTATCATTAGCAAGCATCTGCTCCCGAACTGTATCGGACAGATCATTACAACGACATTCCTGCAGATTCCATCCGCAATCTTCCTGGAATCCTTCCTTTCTTTCATCGGTGTAGGTGTATCTGCTCCGCTGACAAGTTTAGGTTCTATGTGTTCTGAGGCTTTGAGTGGTTTGAGCACATATCCATACAGATTATTTATCCCGGCAGGAATCCTGAGTCTTATGATCCTGGCTCTGAACCTGTTCGGTGACGGACTTCGCGATGCATTAGATCCGAAGCTGAAGAAATAAGGAGAGGAGGAGACGATATGGAACAGGAAAAGAAAAATGATAAACTGTTAGAGGTCAGAGATCTCAAGGTCTCTTTCTTTACTCCGGCAGGAGAAGTGAAGGCAGTAAACGGAATTTCGTACGACGTAAACTACGATGAAGTTATGGGTGTTGTAGGTGAGTCCGGTTCCGGTAAAAGTGTGGAAGCATATTCTATCATCGGATTACTTCAGAATCCGGGTAAAGTAGTGGGAGGCTCCATTACTTTTGAGGGACAGGATATGCTGTCTAAAACCAAGGACGAGATGATCGATTTCCGAGGTAAAGAAGTAGCAATGATCTTCCAGAACCCGATGACCTGTCTGAATCC
>CABRZK010000170.1 GCA_902475415.1 uncultured Eubacterium sp. | reverse complement strand
AATAATTACTTTGAATCCTTTCTCCTCTGCGGATTTTGCATAGTCAAAAAATACATCCGGCTCACGATGTGCGGAGATAATACGCATCTCATAATCAATTCCGAACTTATCCAAAATTTCTGCTGCCTTTGCCATGATCGGCATATCTGAATCACTGCCCATTACAATTCCTACTTTAGCCATTTGTATGTGCTCCTTTCATCCCTCATGTAATATGTTACAAAGCTGTTCCGTTTTCCCTCTGCTTCCGAAAATAAAAACTAAACTTTCTTCACCAAAAGATTATGGAAGAGCTTACTACTCTGTTTACATCTTACCTTGAATCATACAAATTTGCCAATTATATATTGTTATGTTTTTTATAAGTTACGCTAATATATTACAACACTTTCATTCGTTTTGCTAATGACATATAATTTGAAGCTGTATTCAAATACTTTTCATAAACGAACCAGTGAATTCTGAATCAACATTACTTCAGCAACGGCTCATTGAGTTCTTCTGCTCCTTCCACCTGAAACAGTCCATCACGGATAATGTCCGCTGTGCTTCCATCCGGGCGGATGACTGTGATCGCCCCAAGTTCATCATACGGAATCGTGATATCTGTATGACAGTTGAAATATGCTTTGGATATGTCTTCTTTACGAAGCAGACTCTTTTCATTGTCCCTTGCGATAATCTCTTTCCCATTTGGATTGTATACAGCAGTATCCTCCGCGTGAGAATAGCAGGTATCACCCACTGCAAAATGCGGGCCTGTCTTTTCTGCAATCAAAATCGGCAGTTTTGCACCGATCTGATACTCTTTTGCCATACGGTATGCCGTTGTATTGGTTCCGATTGCAAACTCACCCATCGGTAAAGTATCATGACGCATCAGGATATTATCGCGGATATATGCTTTATTCTGTGATTCGTCTGCAAAGTTTTTACAGTTATAGTCTGCAATCATTCCGTCTTTGAAGGTCACTTCCAGATCCAGATACTGTAGTCCGTTTAAAAATACTTCTGATACATGCAGTGTTCCGTTTGTTCCGGTCAGAACCGGGGAAGTAAAGACTTCGCCAACCGGAATATTGACATCTGCCACACAGTTTTCAAAAATCGTCTGTTTGTCCGGATCCGTCAGCGGGTGAAGTGCGACCGTCAGATCGGTACGATTGCCTCCGCGACCGGAAATGTGTACTTTTGTACCGCTGTCCAGCACATCAATGATGCTCTGCTGCATCTTCTGATATTTTGCATAATCCAGCGTATTGATAACAACCGTCTCAGCAAAAATTTCCTGAAACTGATCTCCGATCTCCGGAATCGGATAGGCAATGATAGTGAAGCTGCGCTCCTCGCCTTTGATATATTCATTGGTAATCTGACCGGACATGGAAGCATTGTAAACAACCAGTTCCTGCTGACGGTCATGGTAATGAATTGCAGATTCCTTTTTCTCCGGTGAAAATGGTTCCTCGCCAAAGACTTCCAGAACTGCCGGGCCGCCATGTTCTGCTGCCTGCTGTTTATGCTGTTCAAATACGGTACGAAGCACCTCCAGACGGCGCTCCACAAAGGCTTTATCAAAATAAAATGCCTTATCCTCTTTGTGGTCAAAATCATACTGGCGGTTTACGCTGGTTGCATAAGCACCACGTTTGGAACCGCCACGATTATTGAACGAGGATGACGGCTCTCTGCTGATGGTTGCCTGCAATCCGATTTTTTCAAAATTCTGAATTGCCACGCGCATCATACGCTCAAATCCAACCTGATAATGAATCTGAACCGTCTTTTTCTTGCTGATATCTTTTCCGGTTGTTGCAAAACCAATGCGATATCCTTCCGTATAAGTGTCAGCCATGGACTGAATCTCTTCTTCCGAAAGCTGATTTAAAAATTCTGCAATTCCCAGTTCATTTTTTCCAATATAAAATCCATAGCGGTACAGGTAACTGAGATCTGACAGATCTGCATGCATAATAATGTCTTTATACAGATTCTCTGCTGCCGGGTCGATCATCTCACGGATCTGATTTTCCACAAACACTTCACTGTAATCATGGAAATACCAGTAGATTGTCTGTTTTGCTTCCTGAAGATCTTCTTCTTCAAAGCAATTATAAACCTGTACAAATAATTCCAGAAGTAACGTCAGTTCAGCCTTTTTTCCTTCAAATGCATAAGCAATTGCAACATCCAGTTCCGCACGGAGAAAGCTCAACAATTCTCCCTCTTTCTCACCAAAAATTGTGGTTGCGTAAGCCGGATTGGCATAACTTTCCTCGTAATAAGCCGGAAGCATATGATGATATAACTGCTCCTGATCCGCTTTGCAGGTTTCCAGACTGCGTTGCTGCAAGGTTCCTTCCACCGCCATCTGGCAGATTTCCATTGTTTTCTTCAGATAATCTGCCGCCTCTTTAAAATACTCTTTATACAGATCCGGTACCTGCGCATCTGTGCAGATTTCTTCCACACGCTCAGCCACCAGTTCATATCGTTCTTCGATTGTCTCATCTAAAAAATCGTTCCAAACACTGTCACCCATGTAGTGTACACTCCTTGTTCTTCGTTTTTTCAATCATGTATCTGATCATACATATATCTGTTAAATCATCTGACATTTATTCCAACACCAATAAGCTGCCTTCCTCATTTCTGTCCTGATTTTTCTTCTAAATCAGACCGTATATGTACATGCCACCAAGTCCGATTGTCAACACTGCGCCAAACACAATCCCCAGTCTTGGCGGTAACGGTCTGATTTTTGGTTCTTTTACTGCAAAAATTCCGCAGATAAAAGCTCCGATCGCCAGGATCAGTCCAACAAGTCCCAGACCGCCTACTTTATATCCTCCATCACCAGATGCCAGTAATGACTGTATCACCGCTGTGATAAAAACTGCCAGTGCAGCCATTGCTGTGCAAAACGACAAAATCCCGGTAGGGGAATGCTTCAGATCCCTCATCCGGGTTTTGCGTGTCCGGCGAAAATATTTCCTTCTGTTGCTTGCCATACATTGCCTCCTTCATCATCTCTGTGTCCCGCACAAAAATTTCTTCTGACAAATTGCATACCATCCGCTGAACATCCACTGCTGTTTCATCCGACATGGTATAATATTCAGCCCCGGTAACCATACAGGTATTACTATTCTTGTATCTCCTGTATCTGATCACTCTTTTTCTTTCTTCTGGCATCGGCATCCCGGTCTCTTTTGCGCTGCACCAGTGCATAGACCAGATACCCCAACATTCCACCGATTGTATTTAATAATATATCATCTACATCAAAACAGCCTGTTCGTGTCACAAGTTGAATACATTCTACCGCCAGACTCAGTTCAAAACTCAGTAGACAAGTAACACCAAATTTCCGCTTTTTTCTGCCCAGAATCGGAACCAGAAATCCGAAGGGCATAAAAATAGCAATATTTCCAAACAGGTTGGAAATCACTGCCACCGGTCCCAGAAGATCCGCATACACGATAAATCTTCGAATTTCCCGAAACAGAATCAGGTTGTAGTGATAACTACGCTCAATCCCGGTCCGGTCCAGCATTTCCGCAAAAAACAGGAAGTAGACCAGACCGGCGATATAGAGCGCAAATAAAATTCTGCATAGTAATCGAATTTGCTTTTTATGACTATTGATAAACATTGTTGCAATGCTTATTTTGCGCCATACTGCTCATAATATGCATCAATTGCTGCTTTTAAGGTATCATCGATCACAACTTTTCCATTGCACTCACGATTATACAGATGCTCAACAACCTCTGCCATTGTTACAATCGCATTTGTCTCAAAACCATAGAGATCTTTTACTTCCTCAAGGGCACATTTTTCGCCGCCTTTTCCAATCTCCATACGATCCAGTGAAACCATCAGACCAACGATTGTAACGTCTGCTGCTCCGCGTACTTTCGGAACTGTCTCTTCCATGGATTTTCCGGAAGTAGTAACATCCTCGATCATGACAACGCGGTCTCCATCGCGCAGTTCGCTTCCAAGAAATTTTCCTTTATCAGCACCGTGGTCTTTTTCTTCTTTACGGTCAGAACAGTAACGAACCTCTTTTCCATATAATTCGCTGTATGCGATTGCGGTTACGACACTGATCGGGATTCCTTTGTAAGCCGGTCCGAATAATACATCAAAATCATCTCCGTATTTATCATGAATTGCTTTTGCGTAATACTCACCAAGTCTCTTTAACTGGGAACCTGTTACATAGGCACCCGCATTCATAAAAAATGGAGATTTTCTACCACTTTTCAGTGTAAACTCTCCAAATTTTAACACATCACTTTCTACCATAAACTCTATAAATTCGCTCTTATATGCTTCCACGCTTCTATGTCCTCCTCATTTTCAGCTATTATGAAATAGTATACTATGCAGTACCCGTTTTTTCAACTGACAAGCCGCAAATTTCTATGCTATTTTGCAAAAATCTCCCTGGCATTTTTCATCCGTTCGATCACCGGAACACCAAACGGACAGCGGCTCTCACATCCGCCACATTCCAGACAGGCATCTGCATTCGCATGTAACTGTTCATAATGCGCACGAACAGTTGCCGGAACTTCCTTATGCATGGTTGCCAGATCATACAATTCATAACCGTAATTCCCACGTTTCTTTCTGCGCAGATCCGATATAATAAATCTGGTCAGCAGATCCTCGACACTGTAAGTTATTTTTTCGGCAAACTACTTTACTGGTATTATTTATCTCATGCTTTTCAACTTTACTAACACTGTTAGCTTTTTTCCGACAATTTATTTTGCTGACACTGTTTACTTTTCCTGCGCAACAATTTATTTATCGTCTTCATTCCCTTACTGCTTCTGTGAATGCCCGGATCATCTTTGCCGTCAGTCCCCAGATCACATGTCCTTCATACTGGTAAAAACAGACCTCTTCTTTCCGGCTTCTCCACTGATAATCCCGTCCACCGTAAATCAGTTCATATGGAAAATCCTCTCCCGGTTCCACTTTCGCTTTTGTCACATAACATTTCGGCTCCGTATGTAAAAAGAATTCCAACGGAACCGTAAAAATTTCATCCACCTCTTCCGGACTGAACGTGTTCTGATACTCTTTCACCTCGACAGCGTAAGAGTACATGTTCAGATTGCTCCCTGTATACAGCTTGTCCATGTCACCCAGATAATCAATCTGTTCCCGTGTCAGTAACAGTTCTTCCTGCAATTCCCGCAATGCGGCTTCTCTGGGTGCCTCTCCTTCTTCCACCATGCCTCCCGGCAGGCAGACATCCCCCGGCTGATGTGCAATCGTGGATGCCCGCACTTCGAATATAATATCATAACTGCCATCTCCATGTTCCAGAAGTGGAATACAGACTGCTGCCTGATGGCTGCGATCCATACCGATAAATTTCGGAACATGATTCATCAGTTTTTCCTTTAATTTTTCCATCTTTCACCATAACTATACTTTGTGTTCTTGCACTTTTCTGCAAAATTCTATGACTATGTTTTTAAAAGCAGACACTTTATTCAAGCTTTTCCTTCCTGCTTTTCATTTCCTAACGTTCCTGCTATGATAGCCAGATTTTCTGCAGGATTTCTTTCACTTCTGTTGCCGAAAGCATCAATTCATTCTGTTCTTTTTCATTTAGTGGAATTTCCAATACCTGTTCGATTCCATTTCCGCCCACAATTGCAGGCACACTGATACACAGATCTGTCAGACCATATGCACCTTCT
>CABRZK010000169.1 GCA_902475415.1 uncultured Eubacterium sp. | reverse complement strand
TTTCCGATGTTTTCTGAAATTAGAGGATGGGATGTAAATATTATTAACGTCGTATCCGGACTGGCCTGCATTGCAAAAGCAATCGGCGTTCTGATTCTGGCGAGAGTTGTCAGAAAGACTGGAGCCAAAAATCTTACGACAGTGACATTGATTCTTTCCGCTTTGTTACTGATTGTATTCGGAACAACAAAAAGTTTACCGTTATTTCTGGTAGTGATTTTGATTATCGGATTTCTTGGCGGTGGTTACGAGAAAAACGGTGCTATGACACTGACAGCAAGCTGGTGGCCAACAAAAAAAGGTATTGTACTTGGATTTACTACGATGGGTATTGTGGCCATGAACTTCCTGTATGTACCAATGATGCCGAAATTGCTTGGCAGACTTGGACTTGGCGGTGGAATGACTGTAATTGCAGTAATTTTGGTTATTGTAGCAATTATTACAGCAATTTGTGTAAAAAATAATCCGGAAGAAGCTGGAGAATATCCGGACGGAGATCCTACATATGCCGTGAATGGTGCTGAAATTGCCCAGATGATGAAAGAATACAAAAGCCCGTTCACCCTGGGAAAAGTATTAAAAGATAAAAATACCTGGTTTATCGGACTTGGATCTGCGCTGGCATTTATGGCAGTTATGAGCTATATCGCATCCGCAATCCCGGCAATGCTTGCCATGGGATATGCTTACCCACAGGCATCTGCCATCTTTGCTGTTGGTGGTGTCATGGGAATTGTCGGAAGTTTTGTATTTGGTATCATTGACCAGAAAGTTGGAACGAAAAAAGCATTTGTAGCATATTTCATCTTTATTATTATTGGCTTTGTTGTGTTACTTGGAATGCCGAAAGGGCTGGTATTCTGCTGGATTTCCGGCGTCATTATTTTTGCGGCACAGGGTGCGTTATGTAATCTGCTCCCTTCCTATGTAGCTACAAAATATGGACGTTGGGATTATACAGCCGGTTATCAGGTAATCGGTACAATTTTTGAAATCGGTGCCGGTATCGGTGTCATGATGACAGGATTCTTTTCCGGAAATATTATGGGAATGTATATTTTCGATATTGTAGTATTGGTGATTGGTCTGATCTTTATGGCTGTTTCCAATGACAAGTTTATTGGAAAACGTTAAACAAGATATCATACATACTTGCGTAATTGCTGATTAACAAATGTTGATCATGTGTAAAAAGCACTATCGTAACATGCAGTGAAAAATCTGTCTGGCGATAGTGCTTTTTCCCAATATGAAAAGTATTGTTTTTGAAAATGCCGGCATCGTGTATTTGATAAAAAATTAATTTGATAGTAAAAAAATATGATTCGTCACTGATGTAGAAAGACAATAAGAAAATTCGTGGAAAATGGACAAAACAATTGAAACAAAATGAATTAAAATGTAAGTATCAGATAACAGAATATTACAAGGGGGAAATACCTATGGTTGTTGAAAACAGAGGCCAGCAGCAGAGTGTACGATATGTAGTTGACACAGACCGTTGTTGTGGATGTAAGAGATGTATTCGCCGCTGTATGGAGAATGTATGGCAGTGGGATGATGAAAAAAATTGTGCATATCCGAAATATCCGGATGAATGTGTATTGTGTTACCAATGCGAGATGGATTGTCTGAATAATGTCATTGACATTCAGGTTATTTCTGCATTGCAGGTAGATCCGTTGGAATACAGTGCGGAACTGATAAAGAAGCAGGGCGAGTAGGAGGTAGAGATAATGGCAGATATCAAAGATTATGGTGAATTATATACTTCGGACATACTCGTTGTTGGCGGCGGTATGGCAGGCCTTGTAACGGCAATCCGTGCAAAAGAGAATGATCCGACATTAGACATTCTGGTTGTAGATAAAGGAATCATCGGCTGGAATGGACAGGCAACAAAAGCCGGAAACGGAATTCGTTCCACATCAAAACATCCGAATGGTGTGAAAAATGCATTAGAGTATTTAGTGCATGCACATACTCCATTTTTAAATGATCAGGAATTTTTAAGAGATTACCTGGTTTACCACAGAGACAATATTGACTATATGAAACATTGTGGTGTAATTACATCCTGTAATGAAGAAGGTGAGGCAACGCCGTTGCCGTTTATTCCGGATGCACTGGACATGGGAGGAGTTTCCATCAATGTCTGTGCACAGTTGCGTGCAATGGCATTAAAACTTGGAATTCGTCTGCTCAGCAGAGTGAATGTATTTGAACTTCTTACAAGCAAGACAGGAAAAGTCATTGGGGCCATCGGTTTTGACATGGACCATATGGAATGTAAAATTTTTCATGCGAAAGCGGTAGCTATGGCCACCCAGGGATGTCATTTTAAAAAGATTGGTCTGGAATTTATGGGATACGGAACCGGTGTAGGAGCTATGTACCGTGTTGGCGCAGTGATGCGAAATGTAGAATTTTCCACACAGGTTGACGTTGTTTTCAAAAAAACAAATACACCGATTTATGGTGGATTTAATATGATCTGTAATAAAAAGGGTGAAAATCTGACCGATAAATACATTGGCCATAAAGAATGGGAAGTAACCCCGGCACTGGTAGATGCCATGGTAAAAGAAGTGGCTGCCGGAAACGGACCGCTGACTGTTGATCTGGCACATCCGGATGAAGTGCGTATGATGATCGGTGGAACAGACATGGATGAATCTACTCAGCGAATGTTCCGGGATAAAATGGCATGGGAGCATCTCGTATTTAGTAAAACCCAGAAAAACCTTGGTACTATGGGGGAAGTGGTTGATACTACCATCAAGACGGTTATTCAGGTAGAGCCAATTAAAGTAGACAAAGAAATCCGTACAGATGTGGAAGGTCTCTGGGCACCTGGAAAAGTAACAACACAGGGTAATGCATATTTTGGCTGGACCAGAGGTGACGGTCTCGGAAATGCTGCTACAACAGGTATGATGGCCGGTGACAGTATCGCACCATATGCTGCGAAGGCAGACTGGGATGAACTGAATCTGGAACAGGTAGCAGCTTTAAAAGAGAAAATTTATGCGCCACTGCACAGAAAAGACAATCATCATTTCAAAGAAATTTACGATATGATTGAGACTTATATTTTTGATGTACATAAATGCATTCTGAAGAATGAAAGTGAAATTCAGAAGGTCTATGCAGACATTGAAAAAATGAAAGCAATCGTGCCGCATCTGACTGCAGATGATCCACATTCTCTGTCAAAATGTCTGGAGGCGGCAGATACGATTCTCTGTCTGGAGATGATTTTCCGTTCTGCAGAAATGAGAAAAGAGACCCGTGGTATCATGTATCCGCATTATCGTGCAGATTATCCGGAGACAGATAATAAGAACTGGTTGAAATGGATCAACATTCACCAGGGAGCCGATGGTGAGATGGAATTATTTACCGAAGACATCCCGATGTGGAGATATCCGGTGCGTCCGTTAGGTTACGAGATTCCTGAAGGACATGTGGATGAATATGATGAAGCAGCATTTTATGCAAACTGCTAAAGGGAGGTTCGAAGAATGAGTACAGTGAATATCAAAATTAACGGGTATGATTATACCATGAAAAAAGGAATCACCATTCTCGATGCTTCCTTTGAAACATTAAAAATGCAGCGTGAATTTATGCAACAGCCAATTCCGACCTTATATTATCTTAAGGGTGTACAGGATGTGGATATGTCTGGTGTCTGTATCGCAGAGGTGGATGGTGAAATCGTAAATGCATCTGTGACAAGAATCAAAGACGGAATGGAGATTCAGACACACACTCCGGCTATTATGGAAGCCAGAAAAAAGGCACTGGCAGAGATTCTGGAAAAACATAACAAATCCTGCCTGTACTGTTTCCGCTCCACTAGCTGTGAGCTGCAGGATTTACTGAAAGAATATGGTTTTACAGATGAAGCAGATCTGCCGCAGAAAGATCTGGAACAGTTAGATCTGAGTTCAAAAGTATTAATTCGTGATAATAATAAATGTATCAAATGCAAACGTTGTATCAATGTCTGCGCCAAGATGCAGGCTGTTTCAGCCATCGCATGTACCGGTGACGGACTGGATGCGAAAATTGAGCCGGCATCTCCGGCCGGACTGGCAGCTGCCAGCTGTGTAAACTGCGGACAGTGTGTTGCTGTCTGCCCGGTTGGTGCACTGACAGAAAAAACACAGATGGATCAGGTAAAAGAGGCATTGGAAGATCCGGATAAATATGTGGTTGTACAGGTAGCTCCGGCTGTTCGTGCAGCATTGGGGGAGGCTTTTGAATTCCCAATCGGTGTCGACGTGGAAGGCCGAATGGCAGAGGCACTTCGCCGTCTTGGATTTGATAAAGTGTTTGATACAAAATTTGGTGCAGATCTGACCATTATGGAAGAATCCAATGAGCTGATCGAGCGCCTGAACAGTGATGGAGAACTTCCGCTGATTACTTCCTGCTGTCCTGGATGGGTTAAATATGCAGAGCATTTCTATCCGGATATGCTTGAAAATATCTCTACCTGCAAATCTCCGCATCAGATGCAGGGAGCAATCGTAAAAACATATATGGCAAATCAGGAACATATTGCAAAAGAAAAAATCGTTATGGTATCTGTTATGCCATGTACCGCAAAGAAATTTGAAATTACAAGAGACGATGAGTGCGGAGCAGGTGTTCCGGATGTGGATATCGTGATTACCACTAATGAGCTTGCAAATATGCTGAAAGATGCAGAAATTCAGCTGGAAGCCATGAATCCGAATGCAAAATTTGATGTACCACTTGGAATTGGAACCGGTGCAGCAGTAATTTTTGGCGTGACAGGCGGTGTTATGGAGGCTGCACTCAGAACTGCAGTTGAAACACTGACCGGACAGGAAGCAGCTATTGAATATACGGCAGTGCGTGGTATGAACGGCATCAAAGAAGCTTCCGTGGATGTCAATGGTAAGAACGTTAAGGTGGCTGTTGCTTCCGGTCTGGCCAATGCCAACCAGTTATTGACTGCCATTAAAAATGGAACTGCAGACTACCAGTTTGTGGAAATTATGGCCTGCCCGGGCGGTTGTATCAACGGGGGTGGACAACCTCATCAGAATGCGGCAACCAGAGTCCTGACAGATGTACCAAAAGAACGTGGAGCAGCATTGTATCGTAATGATGCAAACAGTGCCATGAGAAAATCTCATGAAAATCCGGTGGTAAAAGAAGTATATGCGACACTTCTTGGAAAACCGGGATCAGAAAAGGCACATGAATTATTACATACAAGCTATCAGATGAGATAATCACAAAGAAGCGATGTAACAAAGAACGTTTTCCTTCTTAGATAAAAAATAAAAGTTACAGAAAAAGAACATTATGTTTCCTTTGAATTAAAGAAGCATAGTGTTCTTTTTTGTTTATAAAATGTCTGGCAAATCAAGAAATTTTGCGGAAGATTATATTACAAAAATGAGAACAGAGATACTATAAAGAGTACAATACCTGCGCCAGTTGGAATATGGATCATCTGCACGGCGGACACCGTTCAGCAGTCAAGATGGAACTGGAGGGCCAGCTACTGATTCGAAACAGCTGTATCCGTGTCAATGACAGCAACTGGAGTGATTATTGCATTTAGTACAGCGATTTCTAAATAAGTACCACATATAACTTGTCTGTTTTCACAATTGTGCAATTCCAAAAGCCTCAGCGTAGCCCGCTACGCCTGCATTTTTGAAATCACACACTTGTAAAAACATCCTGC
>CABRZK010000168.1 GCA_902475415.1 uncultured Eubacterium sp. | reverse complement strand
GAGGGTATATAGCTCTTTTAGAGTTTACACAGAATTAATTACAGTCTCACATGTGATGTTTGGTTTGATTAGCTAGTTAATATTTGCTTAATTCAACTTTTTACTCATACTTTATTCTGTAAAATAAAATCATGGCACGCAGAAAAACATGTCAATTATATTTATTTTTGACATGTTTTTCTGTGTGCCATAAGAACATTACTAGGATAACATTGTTAATATGCTTTCTTCCATTTTTTCTTCTGAAATTTTTCCTGACATCACATATCTGATTCCATCTTTCACAAATACCGCAATTGACTTTGTGCTACTTTCCTCATTATATTTACTATATTCAGTAATAAAATTCACCTTAACTCCAGCAATTATCATATTTCTCACCGAATTGTATGAACCCAAAAACTCACGATCCCAACCGGCTGCTTTCTGTTCTTCACTTGTCATTATATCAATTTCCATATCAATAGGAGATTCATATTCTAAACCAGCAGTATACGTATATGATTTTTCATCTTCTGTCATCTGTATATCCGTGCAATCTCCAGTAATATATGCCCATATCTTTATTGATAGCCAATTTTCGTTATCTGATAAATACCTTATCATCATAGTTCCATTTTTTTTCCTGTATCGGACTTGTCAATAACTGTAAATTAATATCTTTCTGTAAAGTATCATACTCCGAATATTTTGCTTCATAGTCACCATTTTTATTTTCACTGGTTTTAATATATTGTACATCTTTTACTTGCATATCATCTAAAATAGATGTATTCACCTGATTCACCTGTATTTTATTATACAAACGTTGTCCTGCATAAACACTTGTTCCTCCCAGCATAATCAGCATGCACACACATGCGGCTTTTTGAATATATCTCCCCAAAGATACCTTTTGCCTTTTTGATAATACTGCATCCTTTTTTTTTCTGTGATAATTTCAATTCGGATAATTCCATGTCTAATGCCTGTTTTAAAGTATTCATAAAACCACCTTTCCATCCAATGCCCGATTTAAATGTTCACGCGCACGTTTCAGTCTCTGCATAACTGCTGCTTCCTTTATACCAAGTACTTTCGCAACTTCTTTCACAGACAATTCCTGATAATAATATGCTAAAATCACCTCCCTCTCTTTTCTTGACAGCTTCATTACTGCATCACTTACCAGTGAATTTGTCTGAATATTTGTTTCCATGGATACTTCCATTTCTCTCCAATTAATTTTCTCACGTTCCATCTGAAAATATTTTTTTCGCATAATTGATTTACACTGATTTATTGCAATTTTTGTAAGCCATGTTTTTTCACTTGATTTATTTTCAAATCTGTCATATGCACGAAATGCTGAAAAAAACGTTTCTTGCGCAGCATCTTCTGCTAAATGATAATCTTTCAGATACAAATAACACATACGAACAATACTGTCACCATATTTATCCATCATTTGTTTTATTATCACTTCTTTTGTGTCGCTTTCACCAATAACATCCTCCTAAATATCGGAGATTCTGCTCAGTTTACATCAACTTATTCTCTTCGAAATCTCTACATATCTTGCTCCCATTGTAACAAACCACTCTAAAAACCGTAAGCACCCGACGGAAGAATCCCGTCGGGTGCTGTACATAAACTCTTATAATTTTTTTATCACTTCCGGTAACTGCTCCAGGCTCTCCACCTGTGGAACTTTGGCATCCACTGTTCCGAAACCATAAGCTGCAAACAGAAATGGAACTCCCGCTTTCTGACATGCATTATAATCCCCCTGGGTATCTCCAAGGTAATAATATTTTTCATAATGGTTACGCTTGATCAGTGCTTTCAGATTCGAATCCTTCTGCTGCTGTGTGTTACCATAACACTCGATGTCTGCCACCAGATCACCAAGCTGGTAATACTCCAGGAATACTTCAATATATCCCGCCTGGCAGTTGCTTACGATGCCGATTTCATATCCCATGTCGCGCAAGCTCTCAAATACTTTCCGGACATCTCCGTACAACTTTGCTCCTACATGACTCAGATATTCATTTTCATCTCTCTCACAGGCATGAATGATCTCCATCGCCTGATTCATCTCATACTGAGGAAGCAGCTCCTTTGCGAAGCAGTCCATGGTTTTTCCCATGAGCCCGATCAGCTGTTCTCTGCGGATATGCATTTCCGGACATGTCTTATTCCAGGATTCTACAATTTCATCCACAGAATCCCATAACGTACCGTCCATATCAAAAATAACTGCTTTTTTCATAAATTATGCCTCGTCAATAGCTTTTCCGATATCATGACGCATATATTTATTTGCAAAATCAATCCATTCTGTTGCTGCGTAAGCGTTTGCACGTGCTTCTTTTAATGTAGCACCTTTCGCAGTCACACCAAGGACACGGCCGCCGTTTGTCACGATCTTGCCTTCCTCATTCAACTTGCTTCCTGCATGGAAACAATAATAACCATCTTTATTCTCAAAGTTCTCCAGACCTTTGATCTCGAATCCTTTTTCATAAGAAACCGGATAACCGTCACTGGCCAGAACAACGCAGACTGCAGCGTTATCTTCAAACTGCAGATCAATCTGATCCAATGTACCATCGATGCAGGCTTCCATCACGTCGATCACATCGTTTTTCATACGTGGAAGAACAACCTGTGCCTCCGGATCACCAAATCTTGCATTGTACTCCAGTACTTTTGGTCCGTCTTCTGTCAGCATCAGACCGAAGAAAATAATGCCCTTGAAAGTACGTCCCTCTGCTGCCATGGCATCTACCGTTGCCTGGAATACATATTTTTTACAGAACTCATCGACTTCTTTTGTATAGAACGGACTTGGGGAGAACGTTCCCATACCGCCGGTATTTAATCCCTGATCTCCGTCTTTGGCACGTTTGTGATCCTGTGCAGAAGACATGATCTTGATGGTCTTTCCGTCTACGAAAGACAGTACGGATACTTCACGACCGGTCATAAACTCCTCGATAACCATATGGTTTCCGGCAGAACCGAATTTCTTATCCAGCATGATTTCTTTGACGCCGGCTTCTGCCTCTTCCAATGTATTGCAGATTAAAACACCTTTTCCCAGTGCCAGTCCGTCTGCTTTCAGAACGATCGGCATTTTTGCTGTTTTCAGATATTCCAGTGCCTTCTCCGGATCATCAAAATTCTCATAAGCAGCTGTCGGAATATTGTATTTTTTCATCAGATCTTTGGAAAATGCCTTGGATCCTTCCAGAATTGCTGCTGCCTTGTTTGGTCCGAATACACGCAGTCCTTCTGCCTCAAAGGCATCTACGATACCGCCAACCAGCGGATCATCCATTCCGATGATGGTCAGATCAATCTGGTTTTCTTTTGCAAATGCTACCAGTTTATCAAATTCCATTGCTCCGATCGGTACGCACTCTGCGATCTGTCCGATACCGGCATTTCCCGGTGCACAGTAAATTTTATCTACACGACTGCTTTTTGCCACGCTTGTTGCGATAGCATGCTCTCTTCCGCCACTTCCTACGATCAGTACTTTCATGTCAGTTCTCCTTTTCTTTTCAAGAATGATCCAGCCTTCCTGCTACGAAATGTTTGTCACGCAATGCATGATATACCTCTACACTCCGTTTCAATCGGCGCAAAACTATATCAAGTGAGCATTTGTCTCCCATCTGATATAGCACACAAGCTGACACAAAACCTGCAACTCTTCCTGCGAGTCTGATACAGGCTTTTGTCAGCTTCTGTCCATATATTGATCTCTTATTCTTCTACAATTGCTTTTCCGTCTACCACTTTTACCTTGCCGTTTGCGATCAGATCAATGGCTTTCGGCATAATAATCCATTCTGCCTCTTCCATGACACGCTGCTGTAAAATCTTCGGTGTATCACCATTTTTTACTTCTACGGCTTTCTGTAAAATAATCGGACCGGTATCGGTTCCTTCATCCACAAAATGACAGGTTGCACCGGTCACTTTCACGCCACGGGCCAGTACACCTTCGTGCACTTTCAGTCCATAATAGCCTGTTCCACAGAAAGACGGAATCAGGGATGGATGAATGTTAATGATACGGTTTCTGTATTTTTGAATCATCATCTCCGGAATCACAACCAGAAATCCTGCAAGGACGATCAGATCCACCTTAGCCTCATCCAACGCTGCCAGCAGTGCTTCATGAAACTGTGCTCTGTCCGCATAATCCTTTGGAGAAATGCAACGATTCGGAATTCCTGCTTTTTCAGCTCGCTCCAGCGCATAAGCATTTTTATTATTGCTGATGACAGTCGCGATCTCGGTATTTGTAATTTTTCCGTCTGCGATGGCATCAATGATAGCCTGCAGATTTGTACCGCCGCCGGATACCAGCACTGCAATTCTTAGCATAAGTCTACTCCTTTTTCACCATCGATGATTTTTCCTACCACATATGGTGTATCTCCTGCCTGTTTGATTGCTTCCATAGTCTTATCAACATCTGCCGGATCTACAGCAACGATCATGCCAAGTCCCATATTAAAGGTGTTGTACATCATTTCTTCAGAAATGTCGCCTTCTTTTGCAAGCATTGCAAAAATTGGCGGTACCGGATAGCTGTCTTTCTCTACAACGGCACGTTTGCCCTCGATGAGCATACGCGGAATATTCTCATAGAATCCACCACCTGTGATGTGGCTGCATGCTTTTACGGTCACACCGGCTTCACGGATGGATTTTAATGCGTTGACATAGATTCTTGTCGGAGCAAGTAATGTCTCGCCAAGTGTCTTGCCAAGCTCTTCATGATATGTATTCAGGGTCTCAGCATCCATCTGGAATACTTTACGAACCAGGGAGAAACCGTTGGAATGAACACCAGAGGATGCCATACCGATCAGCACGTCGCCGTCTTTTAATTCACTTCCTGTGATCATATCTTTGCGGTCAACTACGCCTACTGCAAACCCTGCCAGATCGTATTCGTCTTCCGGCATAAGACCCGGATGCTCTGCTGTCTCACCGCCGATCAGTGCAGCGCCGGACTGTTTACATCCCTCTGCCACACCTTTTACGATGTCAGCGATTTTCTCCGGATAGTTCTTGCCGCAGGCAATGTAATCCAGGAAAAACAGTGGTTCGCCACCTGCGCAGGCAATATCATTGACACACATAGCCACTGCATCGATTCCGATGGTGTCATGTTTGTCCATTAAAAATGCCAGTTTTACTTTGGTTCCGCATCCATCTGTACCGGATAAAAGTACCGGATCATCCATTTCTTTGATCTTATTTAAAGAAAATGCTCCGGAAAATCCACCAAGTCCGCCAAGAACTTCTGCTCGCATAGTTTCCTTTACATGTTTTTTCATCAGTTCTACTGATTTGTAACCAGCCTCAATATCTACGCCTGCTTTTTTGTAATCCATCTTTGAATTCCTCCGTTTGTATCAATGCCTGTCTTTTGTAACAAGTACGCAAAAAGCTTATTTTAACACCAACCTGCCATTGGCTTTTTTCTTTGCATCTTAATAATTTTTATAACCAGTCTCCTGTAATCTCTCATCTTTTTCTACGACCTGAGATTTCAGTTCTTCGGTATATGCTTTGAGTTTTTCCAGAAGCTCCGGATCTGATGTTGCAAGAATTTTTGCTGCAAGGATTCCTGCATTGGCACCACCGTTAATAGCAACGGTTGCTACCGGAATACCTGTCGGCATCTGTACGATGGAGTACAGAGAATCCACACCACCCAGATCAGATGTCTTCATCGGGATACCGATGACCGGCATCGGGAAGA
>CABRZK010000167.1 GCA_902475415.1 uncultured Eubacterium sp. | reverse complement strand
TTGATCTCGCTTAAGTTTACTTCCACACATCCATCATAGTAAGCAACTGCTTCCGGTTTCAGTTCTGCGAAGTCTGCTGATCTGCCGTGAATATCATAAAATTCTTTAATCTTGTCATCTGTTGTCCAGATAGAAGACAGACAGGTGGTCTCAGTAGTCATTACATCCACACCGATACGAAAATCAGCACTTAAAGATGCCACACCCGGTCCGACAAACTCCATAACTTTATTGTTTACATAACCGTTTTTGAATACAGCTCCGATGATTGCCAGAGCCACATCCTGCGGGCCGACGCCTTTCATCGGTTCACCGGTCAGGTAAATGGCTACCACACCCGGCATTTTAATGTCATAAGTCTTGCACAGTAACTGTTTTACCAGCTCCGGTCCGCCCTCTCCCATAGCCATAGTACCAAGGGCACCGTAACGTGTATGGGAATCAGAACCAAGAATCATTTTGCCGCCGCCTGCCAGCATTTCACGGGCAAACTGATGGATAACTGCCTGATGAGGCGGTACATAGATTCCACCGTATCTCTTTGCACAACTCAGTCCGAACATGTGGTCATCTTCGTTGATGGTTCCGCCAACGGCACACAGACTGTTGTGGCAGTTTGTCCTGATGCACGGGCTGTCTGGATGATACCGACAAATGTAATATCATGGGATGTCAGCTTATCAAATTTGATCTGCAGATTTTCCATATTTCCGGAAGTATTGTGTGCTTTCAAAATCCGATATGCCATTGTACCTGTTGCTGCTTCTGCAGCGGTCACTGTCTTTCCTTTTTTTGCAGCAAGACATGCTGCAGCTTCGTGATTATCCTCGATAATCTCCGTTCCATTGAGCAGATATACACCATTCTCATGTAATTTCATGGTTCTGGTCCTCCTTAAAAATTCTTTCTTACACTCTCTTTTTCATAAAATCAGATTCTTTTAAAATCTGAAAACAATTCTTTTCCATTATAATAAGTCACATACTAAAAAGCAAGCTTTTTTACTTTAGCGTGGTAAATTGAAGCTAAAATCTGTACGAACCGTAACTTATATATTATTCTTTACATCGAAATGTAATCTTCACCCGGAACAGATCATCCTCCAGGCTGATTTCAAATTTGCCGCCCATCAGTTCCGTCAGCATTTTGGAAATGGAAAGTCCAAGTCCGCTTCCTTCCGTACTGCGGGATTCATCTCCCCGGACAAAGCGCTCGGTGAGACTGTCTGCATCCACATTCAGCATCTTTTCGGATATATTTTTCATCGTAAAAGAGGCTTCATAACCTTCCTTTGCCACTTCCACATATACCCGGGTATCCGGCATGGCATATTTGGATGTATTGTTATACAGATTTCCGATAACACGCCACAGCTGCCGTCCGTCTGCATAGATCATGACAGCATCTTTCGGAAATTTACTGATTACATTGAGTCCTTTCTGTTCCAGTTTTTCATTAAACTCGCCTCCGGTCTGGCGCACCAGCTCTATCAGATCGATATCATCCATTTGCAGTGTGATATTTCCCGATGAAATACGTGATACATCCACCAGGTCTTCCATCAGCTGTTTCAGACGCAGAGCTTTGGATTCCAGTACTTCGATATAGGCCTGCGCATTCGGATTATCGATTTTTTCCCTGCGCAATAACCCAATATAATTAATGATTGACGTCAGAGGCGTCTTGATATCATGGGAAATATTGGTAATCATATTGGCTTTCATACGTTCATCCCGCACGCTCTCACCGATGGCAGTTGCCAGACCTTCGCTGATATGATTAATGCCCTCTGCCAGCTGATATTCGTCTCCCTGAAATTCTTTCAGGTTTAATTTGTAGTCAAATTTTCCCTGTGTGATCTGATCAATTCCTTCCAGTATCTTTCTTCTCTGAATCACTCTCTGAGAAAAATAGATTAACGTAGAAATAAGGAATATGATCAGTAAAATGTATGCCCAGATAAAACCGCAGTGAAAAGCCAGATAGCCGATCACTACATTAATCAGTATAATTCCCCAGATGATCAGCGTCATCTTGTTTCCAAGATACCTGTTGTGAAATGTATCCTTTAGATTCACCAGCAGCCAGTGCAGATAGCTGTTTTCAAAAAACGTATCTGCTTTTACCCGGCGTACAAGACTCAGGTACATGCCCATAAAACAGCAGTCTGCCAGAACAGCAAAGGTTCCCACAATAACCATGCGGCTCATCACACCATAGCTCTGGCTGTGTACCCGCACGCCCAGAGCTGTCAGACTGATGGTAAAAATAAACAATAATGCAATGGGTATTTCTGTCCGTATTTTATCAAAATTCGTCAGATGTATTGCCTTATCTTCACTGCGTTTCGCAGCTGCAACTGTCATATAACAGAGCCCTACCACAATAATATCGACTGCCGCCAGTACCAGACTTCGCTGTGCCCACGGATATAATTTATCAAACTCCCGCTTGGCCACAGCCAGATCATCTTCCTGTGGGAATCGCACATCTACGGCAACAATCAGGCTGAAATCGCCTTTCTGCAGCTCATTATACTGAACCATATTCTGATAATAATTATTTTCCATTCCACCGATATTGGTTTCAAACCGGAATGTTTTATTATTATAACTGATATAACGTCCGTAATTGACAGCTTTTTCATAAGCGTCTTCCTGCTTTTTGGTATCTTTCATGTTGGTCATGTAAGTACCATCTTTCAGATCACTCAGCCAGTAGTAGATATTGGTATTGTTCTGGTCATATTTATTATTATACACCTTATAATCTGAGATCTGTTCCGGTGAAGCACTGACTACCTCCGGACGGTTTTCATCATACACACCGTCCGTCTCAAACAGTTCTTTCAGATTCAGGTAATCCAGAAGCTGCATCATCTGTTTGGAAAATGTACGTTCAAAATATCCGGATTCAACAAAAGATGAGTTCTGCAGATCTCCCATATTCAGCATGTTCTGATTGACACATGTACTGAACAGCACAATACTGACAGATGCAAGTACCGCCGCGATCATCTGCACTCCGATCACAATCGCTTTTGCCAGTGACGAATAGCGCTTTCTGTTCTGTTCCATCGTCTACCTCGGTTCTATTTTTTCAATCTTGTATCCAACTCCCCAGACCACTTTCAGATATTGTGGATCTTTTGGGTTAATCTCAATTTTTTCTCTGATATGACGAATATGGACAGCCACCGTATTGTCCGCTCCAATTGCCTCTTCATTCCATATATTTTCATAAATCTGGTTAATAGAAAATACTTTTCCCTGATTTTTTACCAGAAGCAGAAGGATATTGTATTCGATCGGTGTCAGTCGCACGGTCTCTCCATCCACACTGACCTCTTTCAGATCATCATTGATGGACAGTCCGCCTGTCTGAAATACCTTGCTTGATTCTGCCACATTTCCAAGTTTGGTGTAGCGACGCATCTGTGAATTTACTCGCGCAACCAGTTCCAGTGGATTGAACGGTTTGGACACATAATCATCTGCACCAACATTTAATCCGAGAATTTTATCAGAATCTGCCGTCTTGGCAGAAAGTACGATAATCGGCATATTGCTTTCTTCACGGATTTTCAATATCGCACGGATGCCGTCAAGCCGGGGCATCATTACATCAATAATAACCAGCTGAATATTTTCTTTTTTCAGTACTTCCAGTGCCTGTATTCCGTCATAAGCTTTAAAAACATGATATCCTTCCTGCTGCAGATAAATCTCAATGGAATCTACAATGGAAGTATCATCATCACATACTAAAATATTGTTCAAGGGAATCCCTCCTATTCTTCTTTACCAAAAATCAAATCTTTTAAAATAGAACCTGCATCCCGCTTTTCTTTTTTCCGGTGAGAATAAGCTTCCTTTTCTTCTGCAAACTCATCTGCCTCCACAGCTCGTCTGATGGATGCTTCGTCCGGAAATTCCGGATTGGGATACTCCTGTGATGCGTTTGCCTCTTCCGGTGCATTCTCAGTGTCTGTCTGATTTTTCTGGCTTTCTCTCCATTTGAAATATGCAGCGTCTGTATTCACCTTGATATCCGGTTTTTCTACTGCAAGTGATTCCCCTGCCATCTTCTCCGGATTCTTTGTTCCTGAGTTTTCAAAATACTGTTCATTTATTTTGATATCTGGTTCTGAAGGCGGAATATACACCATGTTTCTTGCATACTGTGCACCTGCCTCTTTTTCAGCCTCCAAATCTCGATTCTTTCTTGCCCGCTCTCTGTTAACATCTTCAATAATAGACAAATATTTTTTTGTGTCAGCAAGATCAGCCAGCTGTCCCTGCAGTTCATTTTCATGAGACTGCAGCTTGTCTTTCTGTTCCCGCAGATTCTTGCGGAACTGCATAAACAAGTCATTCATGGAATCATTCGTCTGATCCATCAAATCGCGGATTGCACCGATCATATCAGCGGTATAGATGACAGATGCCGCATAGACATCTTCCGCATTGGCATTCGCCGCTTCAATGATCTCGTCTCCTTTTTTTCGAAAAGCCCGTTCCGCATTATTTCTGCTCTGCCTTGTCTGCTCATACTGATCCATCATATCGTAAATGCCCTGATTTAACCGATCCAGCAATCCCAGAAACTTCTTTCGGTCTATAATCACTTTATCCGGGTGACCGGAATATGTTTCGCTCTTTGAAAATGTAACATGAATTTCTTTTAATACCCGTTCTACCTTATCCTGTGGACTCATTCTTTCCTGCTTGTCTCCTTCTTTTATCAGTTCTTATACTTCAATCAGTTCGTACTGATCGGTACCAAGTCCGATTTTTACCGCATGCTCAATGCAGCTTCTCCAGTTTGTATCCGGATGATTATAGTAGAAATGATCATGACCATGCTCGCAGTCACATGATCCGTGCTCATGCTCATGTTTTTCCATATTTTCAGCCAGAATACTGTTTGACAATACCGGCTGCTGATTGCACAGGTCTGCACACGCCATATCCAGTGCCACCGGATCAAAGGATGCCAGCATTCCGACATTCGGGATGATCGGACGGTCATTTTCCGCATGACAGTCACAGTTTGGTGATACATCACAGATCAGTGAGATATGGAAGCATGGACGATCCTTGCAGATTGCCAGTGTGTACTCTGCCATTTTACAGTTCAGAATATCATTGGACTCTGAAAATTCCGGTGTAACCGCATCTTTCGGACAGACGCCGACACATCTGCCGCATCCGACACATTTGTCATGGTCAATCGATGCCTTGCGTTCTGTGATCGTAATCGCATCGTGCGCGCACACTCTCGTACACATACCACAGCCCACACAGACACGCTGTCTGACATATGGTTTTCCTGCACTGTGCTGCTCCATTTTTCCGGCACGGGATCCACCACCCATGCCAATGTTTTTGATCGCTCCTCCAAAACCGGTTGCCTCATGTCCTTTAAAGTGGGTCAGTGAGATCAGAATATCCGCATCCATCAGCGCACGGCCAATTTTGGCTTCTTTTACATATTCTCCGTCTACCGGCACCAGCACCTCATCCGTACCTTTCAATCCATCTGCAATGATGACCGGACATCCTGTCGCATACGGAGTAAAACCGTTCATATAAGCAGTTTCCAGATGATCCACTGCATTTTTACGACTTCCGACATATAATGTATTGCAATCTGTCAGAAAAGCTTTTCCTCCCTGCTCTTTTACGATATCTGCAATGACTTTCGCATAATTCGGGCGAAGAAATGCCAGATTCCCGTACTCCCCAAAATGAATTTTAATCGCTGCATAATGA
>CABRZK010000166.1 GCA_902475415.1 uncultured Eubacterium sp. | reverse complement strand
AAACAAGAAATAAAAACATAATTTCCCTAAAAACGGGAAATTAACAAGAGAAAAAGACTGCCAATTTCTGGACAGTCTTTTCAAAAGTTGCCGGTTATATGATCGGCAGTCTTAATTATTTGTGAAATAATCAGGATACATTGTTAGCAATTCTTTTTTCTCCGATAAATGCCGGGTTAAATGCCGGGTCATAAGCATTTCTGCCATTTCACTATCATGTCGTCTGATTGCATACAAAATATCTTCGTGGTCTTTTAATACATAATCGTGTTGCTTTGATTTTGTGGAAAGGGAGCGGAGACGGTCAAAGTGAACCATTTGTTCCTTGATAATATGGTAAGACCACATTTTATCTGCAGCGCGGAACAACAGCTCATGAAATTCATTGTCTAATTCCAGAAAAGTCTCTCGATCCTTCTGTTCGAGGCTGCGCTGCTGCTTTTTTATATTATAATCAAGGGCGTCCATATCAGCATCTGCAATCTTATCACACAGAAGCTTTAAAATTGCATTTTCCGTTACAAGCCGTAAAAAACGCGATTCTTCTACGATATTGTAATCAATTTTGGAAATATAGCTGCCGCGCTGTGGCAGGATTTCAACCAGACCGATGCGGTTTAATTCAATTAAAGCTTCGCGGACCGGTGTCCTTGACAAGGACAGTGTGGTGGAAAGCTCATTTTCACTGACAGCGGTTCCGGGCTGCAATTCCAGATGAATGATGTTATATAAGAGCACTCTGACAGCATAGGATCTGGAATTTTCAGAGCGTTCCTTTTGAAGAATGACCATTTTTTCTCCCCATTTCCTTAATAATATACTAGTATACTATCAAATAAAAACTTTTGCCAGATAATTTTTAAAAATCAAAAGTAAAAACAATTTTGCGGATGGAAGGATCTCTGCTGTCAACAAAATCAAAAGCTTCCTGCGCTTTTGTAAGCGGAAATGTATGCGAAATAGAATTGTTCAGGTCAAGAGTACCTTCCTTAATCATATCAATTGCTTTTCCGAACATTTTATTTTGGAGGCGGGAACCTCTCACATCCAGCTCTTTGGAAGTGATCAGGAACTGGTTTACTTCGGTCGGAGCGGTGGAAAATCCCATAGTAATAACACGTCCGGCATTACCGGTAGCCTGAAGCAGTAATAAGAGGGAATTTTTCACGCATGCGGCATCGATAGAGACGGTGGCGCCTCTGCCGTGTGTGTATTCTAACACCTTCGCCTGAAAATCTTCAGTTGCGGCATTGATCGTAAACTGTGCGCCGTGTTCTCTGGCTTCTGCGAGTTTGTCATCCATAATATCTGCTACAATGATATGGTCGCAGATTGTATGTGCAATTTTTAAAATTGAGCTTCCAAGTGCGCCAGCACCATAAATAAGAAGCATGTCGTCTTTTTCAAGTTCAGCACGGGTGCAGGACTGGATAGCGATGGTAGTCGGCTCGATCATAACGGCATCCTGATCGGAGAGTGAATCTGGAAGAAGATAGCAGTCAGATTCTGGAACTGCGATATATTCGCGGTAGCCACCATCAATATGTACGCCTCTTACTTTGAGGTTGTCACATACATTTCCACGGTTTTTGGAACATGGGTAGCAGTGACCACAACTTGTTACCTGATTGATGATAATGCGGTCGCCTATTTTTAAAGAAGAAACATTATCTCCAACCTCTGCAACGACACCAACCATTTCGTGTCCGATAATACGCGGATAAGTAGCTGCAGCATTGGTGCCATGATAAATTCCAACATCAGATCCGCAGATTCCCGCAGCGGTCATTTTTACTAATACATTATTTTTAGGATCAATAACTGGTTTTTCAATGTCAATTACTTCTAATTGATTTGGTTTTACAATTTGTACGGCTTTCATAATAGTCTCCTTATCTTAATTTGAAATAGATGATTGATTATTTAGGAATGCCACAAAACAACTTACATACTAGTATTCTACATAAAAGAAAAAAGAAGTCAATAAAAAAGAAAAAAACAAAGTAATATTATGCAATATGCATAAAAAACAGGATGATAATATGTTGAAATATACATATTGAAAAAAATAAGCAAATGAACTACCATACTAGCATACAAACAAAACGCCAGAAACAACTTACAAACATTTCATTTAGGAGGAAAGTGATTATGGGACTTGCAAAGGCGATTAAAAGAGGCGCAAGTGCATTACTGATCGGTTCAATGATGACAGGACTTTTTACAGGCTGCTCAGCGACCGGTGAAAACAGTGGAGGTAAATTAGTAAAAATTGCGGTCTGTGTATCAGATCAGACACCAGCCGCACAGGCATTGGCAGATGTGTTCAAACCGATGGTGGAAGAGGCGACCGATGGACGTTATGATATCCAGATTTATAATTCCGGTGTACTTGGAAGCGAAAAGGTAACATATGACTATACGAAAAGTGGAATCGTGGAAATGTGCGTAGTCGGAACAACCATGTGGTCTGAAACACCGAAAATGTCTATCCCGGATTTCCCATTCCTGTTTGACAGCGTAGAACACGCAAGAGTGTGCTATCAGGGAGAACTTGGGGAATATATTGCAGAAGACCTTGAGAGTACACAGCCATTGAAGCTGCTTTCCTGGTATCCGAACGGAGCCAGAGAGTTTACATCTAATAAGAAGCTGGAAAGCCTTGATGATTTCAACGGACAGAAGCTCAGAATGCCAAATAATCCAATTCATGTGAAACTTGCCGAAAGTCTTGGAGCCAACGTTGTTATCATGGATATGGGTGAAGTGTTTACTGCATTGGAGCAGGGAGTGGCAGATGGACAGGATAATCCGCTTGCTACGGTAAAGACAGAAGGCTGGTACGAAGTTCAGGATTATGTTTATGACACAAATCATATCATTTCATCTTTGGAATTATTTGCAGGGGAGGAGTTCTGGAACAGCTTGAGTGAAGAGGATCAGAAAGCATTTGAAGAGGCTTCACAGGCAGCGTCAGATTACGCATGGGATTTATATGAGGAGCAGCTTTCAGATGATAAGCAGTTTATGAAAGATAATGGACTGGTCGTTACAGAACTTTCCGATGAGGACAGAGAAGTGATGAAAGAGAAAATACAGCCGGTTTACGATTATCTGAATGCACAGTATGACTGGGTAGATGATGTCAGAAAAATGGTAGATGACATTAAAGTAGAGTAAGGAGAAGCAGACTATGAACAAATTAGTAGATAAGCTATTTAAAGGTATTGATTATTTTACAGGTATTCTTACCGGCTTAATGGTGTTCTTTGTATTTTTAAATGTTGTACTTCGAACCTTTTTTAATGCCGGGCTGACATGGTCAGAAGAACTGGCAAGATACCTTTTTGTATACGTTACCTATATCGGAGCAATCAGTGCAATGCGTGCTAATGCACATCTGGGAGTGGATACACTCATCAGCAGAATGAAGCCGCAGGTGCAGATGGTAATGTATATTGTTTCCCAGACAATTATTGCGATCTTAATGATTATTTTAGTGTGGGGTTCTGAAAAAATGGTGGCACAGAATACCGCCTCAAGAACAGCAGCACTCGGAATCCCATATTCTGTATTATATTTTGCTGGAATCATCACAGGCGTGGCAATTGCGATCATGGCGGTGATAAACATCGTCCATGCGCTGAAAAATCCATCTGAAATATCAGAGATTGTTACGATGAGCACTTCGGATGATGATGAGATCGCTGCAGAGGCAAAAGATGGTGCAGAGAATCTTTCGGATGAAGAATATGCAAGAAGACTGAGAGAAGAGGGAGGAAAATAACATGACATTAGTAATATTTTTAGCTGCCCTGATCGGTGGTATGCTGGTTGGACTTCCAATCTGCTTCGCACTTTTATTCAGTGGTGTTTGTATGATGTTATATCTGAATGGCTTTAATGCCCAGATTTTATCGCAGAATTTATTTTCTGGTGCAGATTCCTTTTCCATGATGGCAGTTCCGTTTTTTATCATGGCAGGTGAATTTATGAACCGCGGCGGTATTACAAAGCGTATTGTAAATGCAGCGAATGCGATTATCGGACATGTCCGCGGCGGACTGGGCTATGTTGCAATCATGGCAATTCTCTTATTTGCAAGTATGATCGGATCAGCCGTTGCTTCCACTGCATTCCTTGGAGCGATCCTCATTCCTATGATGGTACGTGCCGGTTATAAGCGTGATACCTGTACCGGACTGATCGCAGCAGGAAATATTTTATCGCCGATCATGCCACCGTCTGTACCAATGATTATCTTTGGCGTGCAGGCAGGTGTTTCCGTTACAAAATTATTTATGGGCGGTATTGCACCGGCTGTATATTTATCAGGTGCTTTGTGTGTATTATGGTTCTTTATCGCGAAAAAAGACAACCTCGCAAAAGCGGAGAGACAGTCTGCAAAACAGGTTGCAAAAGCATTGCTTGACGGACTTTGGGCATTGATTCTTCCGGTGTTTATTCTTGTTGGACTGCGCAGTGGTAAATTTACACCGACAGAGGCTGGAGTTATCGCAGCGGTATATGCATTAGTGATCGGACTTTTTGTATACAAAGAATTAAAAATCAGTATGCTGATGGAATGTCTGGTTTCAGCAGCAAAGTCTTCATCGGTGATCATGTTTCTTGCAGCGGCAGCCATGGTGTCGTCCTGGATGATGACAGTTGCAAATGTTCCATCTATCGTCACAGGTATTCTGGCACCGTTTATCGAGCATCCAACGGCATTAATGTTAATTATCTGTCTGATCGTGCTTTTGGTTGGAACCTCCATGGATGTAACGCCTACCATTATGATCCTGACACCTGTATTACTGCCGGCAGTGAAAGCAGCCGGAATCGATGTTGCATATTTTGGAGTGGTATTTATTTTAATGACGGTTTTAGGTTTACTTACACCACCGGTAGGAACAGTATTAAATGTTGCCTGTGGCGCAGGAAAAATCAACATGGAGAGAATGGTAAAATCGATATGGCCGTTCCTTCTGGCTGAGGTAGTGATATTACTGCTTATGGTTTTATTCCCGTCTCTTGTGACGGCTCCGATGAACTTTTTCCTCGGATAAATCAGTGATTGCGGAGTTTTGATTCGGGTTAAAACTTCGCAGTTGTCTTTGAATATAACAGATAGAAATGGAGATCAGAAAAATGGAAATGACAATGAGATGGTTCGGAAAAGATTATGATACCGTCACCTTGGAACAGATAAAACAGACACGCTATGCAACCGGGATCATTACTACATTATATAATAAAATGCCGGGAGAAGTGTGGAATCTGGATGAAATTCTTGCAATGAAAAAAGAGGTTGAGGACGCAGGCCTTCATCTGGCAGGAATTGAGAGTGTCAATGTCAGCGATGCGATCAAGACAGGCGGAGCGGGCAGAGACCATGATATCCAGGCATATATAGAGACATTAGAAAATCTCGGAAAGGCAGATATCCATATGGTTTGCTATAACTTCATGCCGGTATTTGACTGGACAAGAACAGAACTTGACCGTGTGAGAGAAGATGGTTCTACGGTAATGGCATATAATCAGGATGCAATTGATAAAATGGACCCGGAGAAAATGTTTGATGCGATCAAAGATGACATGAATGGAACAGTCATGCCGGGCTGGGAGCCGGAGCGAATGGCAAAAATCAAGGATTTATTTGCATTATATAAAGGAATCGATGAGGATCAGCTTTTTGAGAATCTGAAATATTTTCTGGAAGCAATCATGCCGGTTTGCGACAAATATGATATAAATATGGCAATTCACCCGGATGATCCGGGCTGGAGTGTGTT
>CABRZK010000165.1 GCA_902475415.1 uncultured Eubacterium sp. | reverse complement strand
CTACAGAAGATGGTGAGACTGCCCGAAAACGGCTGATCGAACACAATCTGCGTCTTGTAGTATACATAGCAAAGAAGTTTGATAATACAGGAATAGGAGTAGAAGATCTGATATCCATTGGAACGATAGGCCTGATAAAATCCATCAATACCTATAATCCGGGCAAAAATATTAAGCTGGCTACCTATGCATCCCGCTGTATTGAAAATGAAATTCTGATGTATCTGCGGCGGACCAGTAAAATGAAAATGGAGGTATCTTTTGATGAGCCTCTGAACGTGGACTGGGACGGAAATGAACTGTTATTATCAGATATTCTTGGAACAGAAGAAGATATTATTTATAAAGACATGGAACTGGAAGTGGAGAAAAAGCTTCTGAAACGCGCAATTGCGAAATTAACTGCCAGAGAACGGGAGATTATCGAGCTGCGCTATGGACTTGGCAGAGGAGGCAAAGAATATACCCAGAAGGAAGTTGCTGACCTGATGGGAATTTCCCAGTCTTACATTTCCAGACTTGAGAAGAAAATTATGAAACAGCTGAAAAAAGAGATTACAAGATACGAATAATATTTTACAATTTTATTAATTTTTCCGGGAAAGGTTGATGAAAAATAAAAATGCGTTACAATATGAAATAACTGACGTAAAAAAGAAGCGTAAGCGGAAAGAAAATATAAAGGAAGTAGTAATAGTGCAAAAGACAAAATTAAGACAGGAATTAAAGAGACAGAGAAGCAGTCAGAAAAAGCTGCGCATGATTTTTTGTATTGTAATTGTGGTGGCTGCAATCATATATATTGCGGGAACGATCTATTACAGCAAGCACTTTTATATGAAAGGAAGTGCCTTTGGCATTTCACTGCGTAATCAAAGTGTGGATTCTGTAAAAGAAAAAATCACAGATAAATTAAATGCTTATACACTGACGATTCAGACCCGTGATGGGGAAGAACAGATCAATGCTTCTACAATTCAGTTAAAGTATGATGATCAGGGAGAATTAGATCAGCTTTTTGACAGCCAGAATGCATTTTTATGGTTCCTTATGGGAGCTACATCGGAAGATGAGATTGAACTTGGCATCGAGATGAACGAGTCCATGCTGGATCAGGAAATAGCAAGACTGAAGTGTATTCAGGAAGAAAATATGACCGCTCCAAGCGATGCACATCTGGAATTCAGTGATGGACAGTTTCAGATTGTAGAGGAATCCCAGGGAAATCAGCTGGATATGAACAAAACGGATGCGGTAATCAAACAGGCAGTGGAAGATGGTGCGGATACCGTATCACTGGATGAAAAAGACTGCTATGTAAAACCTGGTGTATACAAAGATGATGAAAAGCTTCAGAAAGAATGCGAAGAAGTCAACCAGTTATTAAAAGCCAAAATCACATATGATTTCAGTGACCGCAAGGAAGTGGTGGACAGTGATGACATTGCGGACTGGATTACATTTGGTGATGACTATACTTATTCACTGGATGATGATAAAATTACAGAATATGTTCATCAGCTTGGACTGAAGTATGATACATTTGGCCTGAGCAGACAGTTTACCACGCACAGTGGTCAGGTGATCACACTAAAAGGTGGCGATTATGGCTGGTGTATTAATAAAAAGAAAACCGTGGCACAGCTAAAAGAACTGGTTCTGGCCGGTGAAACAACGACTGTGGAACCGATTTATCTGTACAGTGGAGTATGTCGTGATACCAATGATATTGGAGGTACATACATTGAGGTCAGCATCTCTGCACAGACCATGTGGATGTATAAGGACGGAGAATGCATCGTATCTACGCCGGTCGTAACCGGTAATGTGGCAGCCGGACACAGTACACCTTCCGGTGGGGTATGGGCAATTGATGCGAGAATGCCGAATTATACACTGACAGGTCAGGATTACAATTCAGAAGTATCTTTCTGGCTTCCGTTTAACGGCGATGTAGGTATTCATGATGCATCCTGGAGGAGCGAATTTGGAGGTTCTATTTATAAAACCAGAGGTTCTCATGGATGTGTAAATACACCGTACAGTGCGATGAAAACGATTTACGAAAATGCCAAAATTGGTTATCCTGTAGTGGTATATTAATGCCCCGGATTCTAAACGAAAAAGATGCTTCAGCATTTTTGCTGAAAATAAGATAAATTCGGATGAAAAGGAGTAAAGAACGTGAAAGAAAAAACAAAGAAAAAACGTCATCCGATTACGTTGGTTATTATTTTAATCGCTCTTGCAGTAATGATTTTTGCACTGGTGAAAATCGGAGGGATTTATAAGGATTATCAGGAATCGGAAAAGACGTTTCAGACACTGGAATCAGAATATGTCATTAATCCGAATGGTGGCACCGGTGCACTCTGGCAGGATGGCACAAGAATTCAGTTTGAAGAGCTTCAGAAAGAAAATCCGGATATCAAAGCATGGCTGCGTTTTGATAACTATGATGATGTGCATATCAGTTATCCGATTTTATACTCTGGTGACGATGATACCTATCTGCGTAGTGATATTTATGGAAATTATCACATTGCCGGCTGCATTTTTCTGGAAGGTCTGAATCATCCGGATTTTTCAGACTATCATTCTATTGTATACGGACACAATATGCGAAATACAACAATGTTTGGCGATCTGAAACGTTACAAGAATGAGGAAGGATTTTATGAGAACAATCAGTATTTTAATATTTACACGGAAGATAAGGTATTACGCTATCAGATTTTTTCCTACTATGATGTAGATCAGAATGATGAAGTATATACAGTGGGATATGGACCGGATGATTCCTGGCAGTCTATGATCGACCGGATGGTAGCGGCATCTTACAAAGACACTGGAATCCATCCGACCAAAGACCAGAAAATTGTGACACTTTCCACCTGTACCAGCAGTGGAGAGACACAGCGTTTTGTGGTACACGGAGTCTGCATAGACGAGAAGACACTGGAACAATAAGTGGCTATAGTTACCTGTGAAACAACGATGGGATAAAATTATGTTACTGTGAGGTAATTTCGCATCGTTTTCAGGGCAGATTTTTCCAGACGGCTGACCTGGGCCTGAGAAATATGGATTTCATCAGCAACTTCCATCTGGGTCTTGCCTTCAAAAAAACGTAAATGAATGATGTGGTTTTCACGGTCGTTTAATCGTTTCATAGCATCTTTAAGGGAGAGCTTTTCCACCCAACGCTCTTCCTTATTTTTTTTGTCACTAATCTGGTCCATGACATATAATGGCTCTCCACCATCTGTATAAATGGGATCATAGAGACTGACCGGGGTCTGGATGGCATCAAGGGCGAACGTAATATCTTCTTTTGATATCTGAATTTCCCGGGCTATTTCATCCAGTGTTGGCTCGCGGTTGTTGCTTCTTGTCATAAGTTCCCTGGCGTGGATTGCCTTATATGCGGTATCCCGAAGAGAACGGCTGATCCGGACGCTGCTGTTATCTCTGAGATAACGACGTATTTCACCGATGATCATCGGAACGGCATAGGTGGAAAATTTTACATCCAGCGATGGATCAAAGTTGTCGATGGACTTGATGAGGCCAACGCAGCCAATCTGAAAGAGATCATCAGCATTTTCGCTGGATGCCCAGAATCGTCGGATAACACTCAGGACAAGTCTGAGGTTTCCGCGGATATAGGTTTCACGGGCTTCGGTATCACCATTTTTAATGCGCGCAAATAGTTCTTTCTTTTCGGATTCTTTTAATACAGGGAGCGTGGATGTGTTGACACCACAGATTTCGACTTTATATGATGACATAATGTGCTGCCTCCGATTTTTGGATAATGTATTAACAGCTTGCACCAAAACAGAAAAAATATTCGTTTGCGTTGCACATCTTACTAAATAATGATAAAATAAAAATAATTGTCATGAGAAAGAATAAAACCGGGAGGTAAACATGAAGAAATTATTAGATCATATTACCGCGGAGGTAACGAAAGCTTTTGTGGAAGCCGGATATGAGGAAAAATTCGGCAGAGTTACATTGTCAAACAGACCAGATTTGTGTGAATTTCAGTGTAACGGAGCTATGGCTGCGGCAAAACAGTATAAAAAGGCACCATTCATGATTGCAGATGATGTGGCAGCACGTCTGCAGGATCAGGAAATGTTCTCATCCGTAGAATCTGTAAAACCTGGATTCCTGAATCTGAAATTATCTGAGGAATATCTGGCAGAGTATCTGCGTGAAATGCAGGCAGATGAGCGTTATGGATGCGAAAAGACAGCACAGCCGAAAACGATCATTGTAGATTACGGCGGAGCAAACGTAGCAAAACCGTTGCATGTCGGACATCTTCGTTCGGCAGTTATCGGTGAGAGCGTAAAACGTATGAGCCGTTATATCGGTCACAATGTGATCGGTGATGTACATCTGGGTGACTGGGGTCTTCAGATGGGACTTATCATCACAGAACTTCATGAGCGTAAACCGGAGCTGGTTTACTTTGATGAGTCTTACGAAGGAGAATATCCGCAGGAAGCGCCGTTTACGATTTCTGAACTTGAGGAAATTTATCCGACTGCAAGTGGAAAATCAAAAGAAGACGCGGCTTACAAGGAAGCAGCAATGCAGGCTACTTTTGAACTTCAGAAGGGAAGAAGAGGTTATATTGCGCTGTGGAAACACATTCTGTCTGTTTCCATTGCAGATCTGAAGAAAAACTATGACAGCCTGAACGTCTCCTTTGATCTGTGGAAAGGTGAGTCTGATGCAGATCCATATATCGCTCCAATGGCAGAGCAGATGAAAAAAGACGGTTTTGCTTACATGAGTGAGGGCGCACTGGTAGTAGATGTCAGCGAAGAGACAGATGCGAAAGAGATTCCACCATGTATGATCCTGAAATCAGATGGAGCATCTCTGTACACAACAACAGACCTGGCAACCATTGTATGGCGAATGAAAGACTATCATCCGGATCAGATGGTATATCTGGCAGATAAGCGTCAGGAACTTCATTTTGTACAGGTATTCCGTTGTGCGAAGAAGACTGGTCTGGTAGATGACAATACAGAACTGAAATTCATCGGTTTTGGTACCATGAACGGAAAAGACGGCAAACCATTTAAAACTCGTGAGGGTGGCGTTATGCGTCTGGAGAAACTGGTGGGCGATATTCAGGAAGAAATGTATCAGAAAATCGCTGAGAACAATACCATGGAGAAAGAAGAAGCAGAAAAAACAGCAAAACAGGTGGCTTTGTCCGCTATTAAATACGGAGATCTCTCCAATCAGGCTTCCAAAGATTACATCTTTGATATTGACCGCTTTATCTCCTTTGAAGGAAATACAGGTCCATACATCCTGTATACCATCGTTCGTATCAAATCGATTCTGAAGAAATATGCACAGAGCGGAAAAAATGCTGCTGATTATATCATTCAGGCAGCGCATTCTGCCAGTGAGAAGAATCTGATGCTGGAACTGGCCCGTTTCAACGAGGTGATGACAAATGCAGCAGAGGAGCTGGCTCCACATAAAATCTGCGCATACATCTATGGTCTGGCAAATGCGCTGAACCACTTCTATCATGAGACAAAGATCATGGCAGAAGAGGACGAGGCAGTTCAGGCAGGATATATCCGCCTTTTGGAACTGACCAGAGATGTTCTTGAGACATGCATTGATGTCCTTGGCTTTGATGCACCGGATCGCATGTAAAAATATATATTATTGAAACAATTATCCCCGTGAATTTCTTTGGAAACACGGGGATGATTTCTTATTTGTGTGATTGAAAATTTAATATTATGAAGACGAAAACGGAAAATCTTTCCTCAAACGCTAAACGTTCACTACCCTCACT
>CABRZK010000164.1 GCA_902475415.1 uncultured Eubacterium sp. | reverse complement strand
CCGCCGCTACATAGGCGCGTGGAAATGTATCTGCTGTACGACGGCTTTTTTTCTTTTGCCGTCGTGCGGCAGGATTTAATTTTCTATTTTTTTCTTGTGGGAAAAGACAAGCAACCCAACCAAAAACATCACCGCAAAGCAAAGTACAAAACTGATACATCCGCCGATAGTAGCTGGCACAGGGGCGTCATAATAAGTGGCTTTATCCAAAAAGGACATAGACACACGATATGCAAAACTACCCGGAATGACAAAGCCTTTTTCCGAACCGATGAACAGGCAAGATGCAAAGCCATATATAACCCCTACTACACTTGTCACAATAATATTGCGGCTCAGATTAATAACGATTGCCCCCAAACAAGTAGTTATCAAAACGATAACACAGGCTTCAATTCCAAACCCGATTGCCAAATTGAGGAACAATGAAACACCTCCGGTCAACCTACCAGTTCCATTGAGTATTGCCACCAGCAGGCCAAATGCGATAAATAAGACAGCCGCAAAACAGATGCCGATAACGACGCTGACAGTAACTTTCGATAGAAAGAGCTTCTTCTTTGAAAAACCGTAGGTAATCCAGTTGATGTAGGTTTTGTTCTTGTATTCCTGATAAAACAGTGAACCAATTAAAATGAAAATCACCATTGGGAAGAACATGGAAAACTGGTTATTCATAAAGAAAAACAGGTCAGCAAGTGATTTTGTGCTGTTGTTGAATACTGCTCCTGATCCGCCGGTAAGGATGGGAAGAAGCGACAGCATCAGAAGAAATGCCATAAACCATTCCCGCTTCAATTTGTAAAACTCATTTTTAATCAACATTCCCATTATGCTTCCTCCCTCTGGCCGGAAGTCATAATATCCTCATACAGTGCTTCCAGTTCTTTTTCGTTATAGTCATTTTTTACAATCTTGATGATTTTCCCGCCACGAATGAAAATAAGGACATCTGTCACGGCGGCAATCTCCGTCAGATTATGGCTTGATACCAAAATACAGTGTTGTGGTGATTTTAAGCGTTCTTTCAGAAGCAGTCGGATTTCCTTTATCCCCATTGGATCAAGACCATTGGTAGGTTCATCCAGCAGCAAATATTGAACATCGCCTAAAAAGGCGCGTGCAATTCCCAAGCGTTGGCGCATCCCCAAAGAAAGTTGAGAAAACAGCTTTTTCCGGGCATCCAGCAAATTTACTTGTTTCAGCGCCGCTTCAATGTTTGGCTGTTTCAAACCTAAGTACTGTGCGTGGAGCTTCAAGTTTTCCTCTACGGTGAGCCGTGAGTAAAAAGCCGGGTACTCAATCAAACTTCCAAAACATCTACTAGAAACGGGCTGCCCGTCCGAAAGTATTTCTCCCGAAAAATCAGTTAGACCCAGCATGGACTTAAACAGTGTTGTTTTACCGGCTCCGTTCGGCCCTAGCACACCATAGATTTTTCCTTGCTCTAATGTCAAGTTGATGTTGGACAGCAATGCTGTATTTCCAACATTCAGATTTACATTTTTGATTTGTAGCATGAAATACCTCCATTATTGAAAAAAGATGAAAAGCAAAAAGGCCACAGCATAAATCAAAAATGAAATACCAATGGATTTTGATCTCTGTTTTAGTCCTTTTAGGCCATCGCTCAATACGCCATGCAAGGCCGTGAGCAGGCACACCGCCAAAGCGATGATAGAAACCACTAAAGCTACTTTAACCATTTGTTTATACCTCCTATGGCTCATACTTTACCAAAGAGGTTTAGGATTTGTTTGAGAAAAGTCTAAGGAAAGTCTAAGGATGAAAAAAGAGCCGCCGAAGCAGCCCTTTAGGAATTGACAATGGGAAACACGACTTGAATTGCAAAGATACCGTTTTGCAAGGAAGCGACAATTTGCCCGCCCATGCGAGTCACAAGTCTTTGAGCGATTGCCAATCCCAGCCCGGTTGTCTTTTTTGTTCGCGACTGGTCGGTGGTGTAAAAACGGTCAAACAAATGAGGAATATCTTCTTGCTGAATACTGCTCGACGCATTTTTAATGGTTATGACCGTTTGAGCTTCTTCTATCGCTGCGGTGATTTGATAATTTCCCTCCCCGTGAACAAGTGCATTATAAACCACATTTGAGAAAATCCGGGTCAAGGCATTTGGATCGCCCCAAATGATAGCTGGTGGATTTGGGATAACGATATAGGGGACACATTTTTTCTGTTCAAAATCGCCGTAGTATGAGGCGACAACATCCCGAAGTACACTGTGTATATCCGTATTTCTGCAATTCAATTTCAGTTCGTCGGCCTCAATCCTTGCAAATTCAAACAGTTGGTCGAGAAGCAACTTTACAGCGGAAATTCTTTCTCCCGCAATCGTCACATATTCTTTTTGCTCTCCTGTTAAATCCTGTTCCTGTAAGAGCTGGATATAGCCATTTGCTGTTGCCAGCGGCGTTCGCAAGTCATGTGAAAGACTGGTAATGGTATCTCGGAACAGTGTATCGCTCCGTTCAATTTCCTGCCCCATGCTACGATATTTTTTCAGAAGATGATTGATACTTGTAGCCAGATCCTGTATTGGCCTATCCGTTTTTTCCACCATGATTTCTGTTTGCGTATCCCGGTCTGTCAAAAAATCAATCTGCTTTTTGATTTTCCGAACCAGCCTCCGCTGATAAATCAGTTTCAGGAACAAAAACAGGGAAAGCATTGCAAGCAAGATACATAACACCATCATGTAGCCATCACCGCCTTTCCAAATCGCGCAAGTCCAACCTTAGAAACAGGGAGAGCGAAATGGCTGTTGGTAAAAACAGATATGCTAACAGTGTCAAACAAATAGGTATTAAATCCTCCCCAAAGGCTTTGATCTGCAAGCTATGAGATAGCCCTACAACCCAATATTTGTAGAGGGAATAATCCATATCCAGTGCTGTACTTATCTTTGTGAGATATAAATACAAAACCCCCAGCATAAAAAATGCGGTAATCGTAACAATGATCCGATGCCGGAGCAGGTAACTTAACAAATTGAGAAATGCAGTGTAACCTAAAAAGCACAGGCATTGAAACAAAAGAAAGACTCCGATTGCAGAAAACGAATACTCTATGTCATACCGGGATGCTCCCATCATCAGAATTGACAAATACGCAACACCAAAGCATACAAACAGAAAAAATAAAACGCCACCCCATGAGGCCAGCAGTTTTCCAAAGAATAGGTGTACTCTGCTTGTCCCTTTAGAAAGTGTGATACTGTATGTACCGGTATGAAAATCTTCTGTAAAGTATAGGCACAAAAAGAGCGTCAATGGAAAAATCAGACTGTAATCTGAAAACAGAAACTCCGTGAACGAAACCAGTGATATAACCGGAAGCATACCATTTACCGAATTGTGATAAAAGGTCAGGGCAAGCGCAAAGACAAAAAACGCAGCCAATACGAGGCAGACCCAAAACAGGCGGCTTTTGCGGATACGGAACAACTCACTTTGCATCGTCTGAATCACTCTTTGCACCTCCTGTCATTTTCAAAAGATAGTCGGTCGGCTCCATACCGGCAAGCCAGATTTCTGATACCTCTATCCCGGAATGAACCAGCAGCGTATTGATTTCCCCGGATTGCTCATTACAATGAAAAATTCTAATCAGGTCATGACCCAACACTTCAAAATCCGGGAACTGCTGGCTTAAAATCGTAATAGCCCGTTCTAATTGTGGAGTTCTTATCTTTATGCACCGCTGGCAGCTCTCTTTCAATTCCCCAGCCGTAAGCTCACAAAGCAACTTGCCATCTGCCATCACGCCATATTTGGATGCAAGCCGGGAAAGCAGCGTATAATCCTGTCCAGAGATTAAAAGTGTGGTATGGTTGATTTCATGCAGATAGTTCAGAACAGAAAGCAGGTGTTCACATTCTCCCTTATCTAGCCCGGAAAAAGGATCGTCCAAAATTATCATATCTGGATTTCCCAAAAGGGCAACAGCCAAATTCACTAAACGCTGGGTAGATAATGGCAATCGCCGTACCGCCTTTTTCTCTTTCAGGTTCAAATGCAGTATATCTAAAATATGGATTTCTGTGGTTCCAAAAACGGAAGAAAAATAACGCAGCATATCAGCAGGTGACAGAGAGCCGATTGTCACAGGCTTTTGTGGTACAAACCCAATCCGGCGGCGCTCCTTCTGATAGTCTATATTGCCAAATAATTTGAGCGTACCAGCTTGAGGTCTAAGTGTACCTATAATGGTTTGCAACAGTACAGATTTCCCGGCGTGATGGCCGCCATACAGTGCATAGATTTCTCCGCGTTTTACCTGAAACGCGATATTTTTAATTCCATTTCCATCCGGGAAAACATAGGTCAACCCGGCTGTTTCCAAAGCAGTCTCCAAAATAATCATCCCCTTTCCATGCTGTCTTATTGTAGCAGACTGGTGTGCAAACTTCATAAGATTTCTCTAAGGATTAGCCCTGCATTTTGAAACCAAGGCCCCAAACCGTCTGAATATACTTTTCCTCTGGATTGACCTTGGCAAACTTCTTGCGGAGATTTCCAATGTGGACATTGATTGCATTATCGTCCCCGATAAAATTTTCATTCCACACGCTTTCAAAAATATTGTTCTTTGTGAATACCTTTGAGGGTGAGGACATCAGAAGTTGCAAAATCAGGTATTCATACCGTGTCAAAGTAATGGGGGTATTCCTGATTTTAGCCTCCATAGCTTCTGTATCAAGGGACAAATCCTTAAAGCGAAGTGTTTTTCTATTGTTTTTGGGGGTAGACTTCTGAAATCGCCGGAGCACTGCTTCAATCCGCACCAGTAATTCTTGATTATCAAAAGGCTTTGTGATGTAATCATCAGCGCCATTTCTTATAAGATTCACTTTGCTGTCTATATCTGTTTTAGCGGAAACACCTATAATCGGGATGTCTATGATATTCTTTATCTTCTCTAATACTATTTCTCCTGGTATTCCGGGAAGCATCAGATCAAGTAAAATCAAATCAAAACTACTTCTCTCAATCAATAAAAGCGCCTCACTTCCAGAATATGCAGATGTTGCGCAGTAGCCATGTTGAGTTAGAAGTCGTTTTGTCATGTCATTGAGCAACATATCGTCTTCTATAATTAAAATCTTGGATTCATTTTTCATCTTTTCTTCTCCTGTCATGTGGTTTCCCCGCAGTTTTAGGAATCAACCAGACACCGGCCATTTTTACAGCACCGAGAATACGATCCTCCGTGCAATAATAGTTTATCTGACGGGTGGAAATGCCCCATTTTTCACTTGCCTCTCTGAGCGTCATATAATCCATATTCATACCTCCGACAATCCTCTCTATTATATTTCATTTGTTCGAAGAATACAAGTGCGTAGATAGGGCGCAATGCCCTGTGCCAGAAGCACTTTGAGACCTTGCGCCCTTTGTTATTCTATCCTAAAAATACTTTGCCAGCTGCTTCAGACCGTGCCGGATGCTGTCAAGGACACGGCTTGAGTCTACACCCTCCGCTACTGCTATCTCGCTCACACGCATACCCAGGTAATACCGGGCATAGATCCGCTTGGCCTGCTTCTCCGGCAGAGCCATCACAGCGGCATAGAGCTGCTCCCGCAGCTGCTTTTCCTCCAGAAGCATTTCCGGTGTCTGGGGCTTCATCAGGATCGCATTTTCAATGCCGTTGTCGCAGTCCAGGGAGTAGTACGCCTTATAGCGATACATCCTCCGGTCATAAGCAGCTTCCGCACGCTCAGCGGCTCGGATCGTCTCCAGCACATCTTCTGTTACTTCTACAAAGTAATCATTTTTATAAACATCGGGATATAAGTCCCTAAGATTGACTTTCTTCATTATGTACCTCCATTTC
>CABRZK010000163.1 GCA_902475415.1 uncultured Eubacterium sp. | reverse complement strand
ATCTCCACATAACCGTTTCTGCAGATTGGCAGATATAACTGGGAAATCTGATAGTTCTGCGGGTTATCCGGGTAAAAATAGTTTTTCCGGTCAAATTTACTGTAGCGCGTGATGCTGCAGTTGGTTGCCAGACCTACGGCCATGGCATATTCTACTACCTGTTTATTCAATACCGGCAGGGAACCCGGCATACCGGTACAAACCGGACAGGTGTGTGTATTGGGTTTTCCTCCGAACTCTGTGGAACAGGAACAGAAGATTTTTGTTTTCGTTGCCAGTTCTACGTGAACTTCCAGTCCGATGACTGTCTCATAATTCTTACTCATTTCTTCTTTTCCTCCTTCCTACGCCAGACTCAGCGGGCTGTGCTGATATGGTCTCGTCTGCTCAAAACTGTACGCCGCACGGATGATCTTCTTCTCCTGGAAGCAGTCTCCTATGAGCTGCAGACCGATCGGCAGTCCCTGACTGTCCGTGCCACACGGAAGGGAGATTCCCGGAAGTCCCGCAAGGTTGACAGAGATTGTGTAGATATCGCCCAGATACATGCTGATCGGATCCTGCAGGCTCTCACCAAGCTTCGGTGCCGTAGCCGGTGCTGCCGGTCCGAGGATTACGTCATATTTTGCAAATGCATCGTCAAACGCTTTTTTGATCAGTGCCTTGACACGCAGTGCTTTCAGATAATAAGCGTCATAATATCCCGAGCTTAACACGAAGGAACCAAGCATAATTCTTCTTTTTACCTCCGGGCCGAATCCTTCGGAACGGGATTTTTTATACATATTGTGAAGACCGTCGTATTCTTTCGTACGATAGCCGTATTTGACACCGTCAAAACGTGCCAGGTTGGAACTTGCCTCTGCGCAGGCGATGACATAATAAGCCGGAATCGCATATTTTACCAGTCCTAAGTCAAATTCTTCCACGATGGCACCTTTTTTCTCCAGCACTCTGGCTGCTTCCAGAACTGCCTCACGCACTTCTACGTTCAGACCTTCACCAAAATAGTCTTTCGGAATACCGATGCGCATGCCTTTGACATCATCTGTCAGTGCGGACGTAAAATCAGTATCTTCTCTCTGTACAGAAGTAGAATCCTTTTTATCATAGGAAGCAATGGTTTCCAGAATGGTAGCACAGTCTGTCACGTCTTTTGCCACCGGTCCGATCTGATCCAGGGAGGATCCATAAGCGATCAGTCCGTATCTGGAAACGGTTCCGTAAGTCGGCTTGATTCCTGTCACGCCACAGAAGGAACTCGGCTGGCGGATGGAGCCACCGGTATCAGAACCAAGAGCAAAGGAGCATTCCTCTGCTGCCACGGCCGCACAGGAACCGCCGGAAGAACCACCCGGAACGTGTGCGGTATTCCATGGATTTTTCGTCTCGCCATATGCGGAAGTCTCTGTGGTGCTTCCCATGGCAAATTCATCCATATTTGTCTTACCAATGATAACTGCTCCGGCTTCTTCCAGTTTTTTCACTGCTTCTGCTGTGTAAGTCGGTATAAAGTTATATAAAATTTTTGAGGAACAGGTAGTCAGCAGACCTTCCGTACACATATTGTCCTTGATAGCCACCGGAACACCGGCCAGAGGACCGGTCAGCTCTCCGGCATCGATTTTTGCCTGCACTTCTTTTGCCCGGTCCAGGGCACCTTCCTCATCCACAGTCACAAAACTGTGCACCTGCTCTTCTTTGGTACGGACCGCATCCAGTGCTTCCCGAACGGCTGCTTCCACGGTTACTTCTTTTGCTTTTATCTTTTTTCCCAGCTCTACCGCTGTCAAACTCATCAAACTCATTTCCATGTCCTCCGTTTCTACTCACCGATGGTCTTCGGTACTTTAAATCCACCGTCTTTCTGCTCCGGAGCATTCTTCAGTGTGTCTGCACTGCCGTCTCCGTTTGTAACTACATCTTCGCGGAATACATTTTCGATTGGGAACACATGGGACATCGGTTCGATACCGGTGGTATCCAGCTCATTCAGCAGATCGATATAATCCAGCATCTCTTCCATGTCTTTTTTTGCTGCCTGTGCTTCCTCCGGGCTCAGTTCCAGTTTTGCCAGAATGCCGACATATTCCATGGTGTCGTCGGAAATGACATTTTTCATGGTTCCGTCTTCTGCCATCACTTTGGTGACGGTCGCACCGCTTGTCTGTTCTTCTTCCTCTGGCTCTTCTTCCAGTGCCACATGGCTGATTTTGGCATACACAGCCGCATCCACGATGCCCTGATTGTTTCTGACGGACTGGCGAAGGGTTCCTTCATACTCCATGCCCGCTTTTTTCATCACTTCACCAGAATGTGGGTTTGCCACATCATGCTCTGCCCAGACACGTCCGGCACCGACTTCTGCCATCAGGTAATGGATGACTGCCTCCACAGCCTCCGTGGTATATCCCTGATGCCACCAGTTTTTTCCGATGCAATAACCAAGTTCCATACTCTGGATATCCTCGTTGGTGGATACCACGCCGATACTTCCGATGGGCTGCTCGCTGTCATTTAATTCAATGGCCCATTCATAATGATCCTGTGCCTCGTATAATTTTTCCCATTTTTGCAGGGTCTCTGCACACTGTTCCACACTTTCGTATGGCTGCCAGGTCAGATATTTCGTTACATCCGCATCACTGGCCCAGTTATAGTACATTGCCTCTGCATCTTCTATCGTAAAACGCCGTAATGTCAGGCGATTTGTCGCAATTGTCTGTGTTCCTGTATGTCTCACGTTTTTCTCCTCCTACGCTGTCCGCTTCTGAATCCTTCCCTGAACTCTGCCTGAAAAAAGGTGGTTCCTGGTCCGATTGTTTCTGCTAATTCTAACGCATTCTATGGTTCAAGTCTGCTTAAATCTCTCGGAAACAGGGTTGCTTCCCGGACGTTGTCTTCTCCGATCAGCTGCATGGTCAGACGCTCCATACCGATACCCAATCCACCGTGTGGCGGCATACCGTATTTGAAAGCGGAGAGATAATGCTCCATGCCTTCTGTCTCCATGCCACGTTTTGCAATCTTTTCCATTAATTTATCATATTCATGGATACGCTGTCCACCAGTCGTGATCTCCAGACCTTTATACAGCAGGTCAAAGCTTAGCGTATAGGTCGGATCTGCCGGATCATCCATGGCATAAAATGGACGTTTCTTGGACGGATAATGTGTGACAAATACAAAATCACTGCCAAATTCTTCTTTTGCATACTGACCGATCAGGTGCTCTTCCTCCGGCTCCAGATCATATGGATTGCGGAACTGACGGTCGTATTTTTCTGCCACTCTCTGTTTTGCTTCATCGAAACGGATGGCTGGAATCCGGCTCACATCCGGAAGTGTGATCTGCAGGATTTCCAACTCTTTCGCATAGTCCTTTTTCAGCAGTTCCATCGTATACTGCAAAAATCCGGTCTCCATTCCCATGATGTCTTCAAATCCATCGATATAGCCCATCTCGAAATCCAGGCTGTTATATTCGTTCAAATGGCGTTTTGTGTTATGTTTTTCCGCACGAAAAACCGGTGCTGTCTCAAAGACTCTGTCAAAGACTCCCACCATCATCTGTTTGTAAAACTGTGGACTCTGCTGCAGGATCGCCGGTCTGTGGAAATACTCCAGTTTAAACAGGTTGGCTCCTCCCTCGGCACTTTTGGCTCCCAGCTTTGGTGTATGGATTTCTGTAAATCCCTGACTGTAGAGGAAATCACGAAAGCCTCTTACGATTCCTTCCTGAATCCGGAAGGTGGCACGCTCGCGGATATTACGCAGAGCAACGGCACGATGGTTGAGTTTTGCTTCCAGGGAAGTATTCATCTTCCATTTAGCAATTGGAAGCGGCAGGCTTTCCGCCGGCTCGGAAAGGATTTTTACGTCTTTCATACGGATTTCAAATCCTCCCGGCGCACGTTCTTCCTTTCGCAGTACACCGCTTACCTCAATCGTTGCGCCTTCCTTAAGTTCCTTCAGGTCAATAGCAGTAACGCCTTCTTCATACACGCACTGCAGCAGACCTTCTCTTTTTCGCAGAACCACAAAGGCAACCTCGCCCATGTCACGTACCGCATGAACGGCTCCGTTAACGCTGACCTTCTGATCATATCGGTCAGAGGCAAGGATTTCACTGATTTCCATGGTCTCTTTTGGCATTACACCGGTCATCATTTTCATTGTTTCGTACACTCCTTTTGCATAAAATGTTGTAAGGTGCGGGACGGAAAAAGACAAAAAAACGCCCTGGAGATACAACTTTGTATCTCAGGACGAAATAATCTAATCATTCAAATCTTATTCCGCGGTACCACCCGCATTGAGAAAAACAAAACTACAAAATACTCATGATCTGTGTCTTTCCCCACTCAGGCACGTAACGTGTGCGAACCGTACAGACCTACTGAAATCTTTCCTTCCAAAACGAACTCTACAGCTTTCGTCTCTGCACTTCCGGTCGACCGCAACTTTCATAATCATTGCAATCAATCTGTGATTTCCCATTCAATCTGTCTGCTCCAGAGTGTTCCCTTTATCTTCTCCGCCAAACAGCGCTCTCAGTCGGTGACGCTGTATTCCTGTCAGTTTCTGAAGACAAGAGTCTCTTTCATCGCATTTGCTCATGATTTTGTATCTTAGCACAAGAATTTCCGCTTTGCAAGGTTTTATCCACCATTTATTAAGAATTTATTTAAGAAAATATTCACTTTTTCTTTCGAAACTTTCCTTATTATATAAACTATACTTTCCGTATAAAAATTTTTTTGTTCATATCGTGCATTTTATACTTTTTTAATTGACTTTTTGTAAAATTGGGACTAATATCTGTACGGTTATGTAAAATTCTTTTAACTAAATAGTAAAGTTTATACTTTCTGTAGTACGTTTTGAGAGAAGGAGTTTATATGAAATCATTTGGAAAAAATAAGAAAGAAAAACCGATTATCATCGGTGATAATACGAGACGAAGAAAGCACGGTTTTTTCAGCTTTCTGAAGAATTTTAGTTTCCCGGATCTGTCCGACAGTCCGAAAGTCAAATTTCTGAACAAGTTTTCACTTTTGTTCCATGGACTGCTGGCATGTATTCTGGTATTTGCGATTGAATGTGCATCCAGACATTCCTTTACATCGGCAGTAAGTTTCTGCATCAGTTCACCACTGACATTCCTTTATAATGCACTGCTGATCTTCGCGACATTGCTGATTGTGTACTTATTCAAGCATCGTGCACTGGTCCGCATTGTGATATCCGTATTCTGGATGTTGCTTGGTGTCATCAACGGATGTGTACTTGCCTCCCGCGTTACACCATTCAACTTTGCAGATCTGAAACTGGTAGGCGATCTGCTTTCCATGAAAAACAGCAAATATCTGTCCGCCGGTCAGGAGATTGCAGTGATTATCCTGCTGATTGCTCTGGCAGCGTTCCTGATTATTTTTGCTTTCAAGGGACCGAAATTCAAAGGAAGAGTTCATTTATTCCGCAACCTCGGTCTGCTGGTACTTTGCGTTGCTAGTATTCCTTTCATCACAAAAGCAGCCATCCATTCCGATATCCTCTCCGGATATTTCGGAAATCTGGCTCAGGGATACAAAGATTATGGTTTTGTATATAGCTTTTCCGCCAGCGTCGTTGATACCGGAATGAGTAAACCTTCTAATTATAATGAAGCAACCATCGATACGATCAACAATGAAGTTCAGACTCCTGCAACTGATATCGACACTTCCGATATGCCAAATATCATTTTCATGCAGTTGGAGACTTTTATCGATCCATATGAATTAAACTTTTTAAGTTATTCTGAGGATCCAATTCCAAACTTCCATAAATTAATGCAAAATTACACTTCCGGATACCTCACAGTACCGG
>CABRZK010000162.1 GCA_902475415.1 uncultured Eubacterium sp. | reverse complement strand
AGATTTGCCGCCAGATTGCTCATATTGGCCCGTTCCAGTTCCTCACAGATTACTTTCGCACGCTCAATAACCGGATCCGGAACTCCTGCCAGTTTCGCCACCTGGATACCATAGCTCCTGTCTGCACCGCCGGACACGATTTTTCGTAAAAATACGATATCATCCCCTTTTTCTTTGACCGCAATGCAATAATTATTCACATTGGAAAGTTTTCCTTCCAGTTCCGTCAGTTCGTGATAGTGGGTTGCAAACAAGGTCTTGGCTCCCAGGATCTTCGGGTTGCTAATATATTCCACGACAGCCCAGGCTATGGACAATCCGTCGATAGTGCTTGTTCCACGACCGATCTCATCCAGAATCAGCAGACTGCTGCTGGTCGCATTTCTTAAAATATTGGCCACCTCATTCATTTCCACCATGAAGGTACTCTGACCGGATGCAAGGTCATCGGAAGCACCTACACGGGTAAAGATACGATCTACAATACCGATATTGGCACTCTGTGCCGGAACAAAACTTCCAATCTGTGCCATCAGAACAATCAGGGCATTCTGGCGCATATACGTTGATTTACCGGCCATATTCGGTCCTGTGATAATGGCAATCCGGTTATTTTTATTGTCAAGATATGTATCGTTGGCGATAAACATATCGTTATCGATCATCTTCTCCACAACCGGATGGCGGCCGCCTTTAATATCCAGAATTCCTTTTTCGTTGATCTTTGGTCTGGCATAATCCCCCTGTTCTGCCACAACAGCCAGAGATGCAAATACATCCAGACCGGCAATGGCTTTGGCTGTGTGCTGGATTCTTATCACCTGATCCGCAATAGTGGTACGGATTTTACAGAAAATATCATATTCCAGGGCTGTCAGTTTGTCTTCGGCTCCGAGAATTGTCTCTTCCAGTTCTTTTAATTCCGGTGTGATGTAACGTTCCGCATTTGTCAGCGTCTGTTTTCTTGTATAATACTCCGGCACAAGATCTTTATAAGAATTTGTTACTTCCAGATAATATCCAAAAACTTTGTTAAACTTGATTCTCAGGTTTTTGATGCCTGTCTTTTCCCGTTCTTCTTCTTCAATTTTTGCCAGCCAGGTCTTGCCCTCCGTCTTGGCATTTCGCAGATGATCTACCTGTTCGTCATATCCACTCTTGATCATTCCGCCTTCCCGGATGGAAATTGGTGGTTCTTCCTCGATGGACTGACAGATCAGATCGTAAATATCTGTTAACGGATCTAGTTCCTGATCTAGTTCCTGCAATAACGGGCTTTTCAGATCCTGCAGCAGCGTCTTGATGGCAGGCAGCATTTCCAGAGAAGAACGAAAAGCGATCAGATCCCTCGGATTGGCGGTCTGATAAACAACCCGGCTGATCAGACGTTCCAGATCATAGATTGGATTCAGATATTCCCGCAGTTCTTCTCTGCAGATCATATTATTTTTCAATTCTTCTACTGCATCAAGTCTTGCCTCAATCTGTTTTTTCTCGATCAGTGGCTGCTCGATATTAGCGCGAAGCATTCTTGCTCCCATGGCCGTTTTGGTCTTATCCAGTACCCACAGCAGAGAGCCTCGTTTCTGTTTTTCCCGTAAAGTCTCAACAAGTTCCAGATTCCTTCTGGTGGAACTGTCAAGTACCATAAATTTACCGGTAGAATACGGCTCAATGGTTGTCATATGATCCAGAGATGTCTTCTGGGTCTCATACAAATATTTTAACAATGCACCTGCTGCGATCACGCCGCAGTTATAATCTCCCAGACCAAGCCCGTCGAGAGAAGCCACATGAAAATGTTTTTTTAATGTATCAGATGCCAGTTCGTCTCCAAAATACCATGCATCCAGGGAATAGATTGTAATTCCAAGTCTGTGACGCAGATCTTCGAGATCAATTCCGCTGACAAAAAATGCTTCATTGGAAATAATTTCAGATGGCATGTATTTGCTGAGTTCGTCCAGCAATTTTCGTTCGGAATCAAGTTCCGTCACATAATAAGCACCTGTAGTCACATCCGCCACAGACACACCATATTTATTATCTACATATACGATACACATAATGTAGTTATTTTTTGTCTCGTCCAGTGCATAGGTATCCAGATTGGTTCCCGGCGTTACGATCCTGGTTACTTCCCGCTTCACCAGGCCCTTCGCCTGCTTTGGATCTTCCACCTGTTCACAGATCGCTACTTTATATCCTTTGGAAACCAGCTTATTTAAATATCCTTCTACTGCATGAAAAGGCACGCCGCACATCGGTGCACGCTCTGCCAGACCACAGCTTTTGCCGGTCAGTGTAATCTCGAGCTCTCTGGATGCTGTCAGCGCATCATCAAAAAACATTTCGTAAAAATCACCCAGACGGTAAAACAGGATACAGTCCTTGTATTCCTGCTTGGTTTCCATATATTTCTGCATCATGGGTGTTAATTCTGCAACATTTATCTCCATTTAATTCATCTCCTGTATGATAGCCTCTGCCACTTTCAGTCCATCCATGGCAGCAGACATAATGCCTCCGGCATATCCGGCACCTTCTCCGCATGGATACAGACCACGGATTTCACTCTGAAAGCTTTCATCCCGGTGAATCCGGACCGGAGAGGAGGTACGGCTCTCCACGCCACTCAAAATACAGTCCTCCCGGTTAAATCCATGAATCTTGCGTCCAAAGGACTCCATCCCCTCGCAAAAAGCTTCGTTTACAGCCTCCGGGAACAGCTCCCGCAGATTGGCAAAACCGTGCAGTCCTTTTACACAGCTTTCAAAAGAACCATATCCCGTACTTTTCCGGTTATTTTTAAAATCTCCATATAACTGCTGTGGCACTTTTCCCTCTGCCAGTCTCCATGCTTTTTCTTCCAGTTGACGCTGAAAGGCAACGCCGGAAAGCGGATGTTCTGCATTCGGGAAATCTTCCGGGGTAACCGCTACGATAATCGCACTATTGGCATTGTGGCTGTCACGTTTCCGGTAACTCATGCCATTTACCGCCAGCCTGTGTTCCTCGGAAGAAGCATTCACCACATAGCCACCCGGACACATACAGAACGAATATACGCCCCTTCCATTGGAAGCCTGATGAGTCACCTTATAGGCTGCTGTCGGAAGCAGAGACATATCCGCCCCAGCACCATACTGACTCTCATTGATCATTTCCTGTGGATGTTCCACACGCATGCCAACGGCAAACGATTTTGCTGCCATCGGTATCTGACGTTCAAAAAGCATCTGGAACGTATCCCGCGCACTGTGTCCAATGGCAAGAACCACACCGGACACCGGTTTCCAGTCTGCCTCGTTGATCTCTATCTCAAAAACTCTTCCCTGACTGATACGCAGATCAGTCACTTTCGAAGAAAAATGAAAGTTTCCACCCAACCGGATAATTTCCTCACGCATTTTTTCGACTACACCACGCAATACATCCGTACCAACATGTGGTTTTGCCACATACAAAATATCCTCCGGCGCACCAAATTTTACAAATGTTTCCAGTACAAAACGACTCCGACCAAATTTATCTTTTACTAAAGTATTTAATTTCCCGTCTGAAAAAGTACCTGCACCGCCTTCCCCAAACTGCACGTTTGACTCCGGATTCAGCACACCATTTTCCCAGAAACATTCTACATCCTTCTGTCGGGAAGAAACATCTTTTCCCCGTTCATACACATTCGGACAATATCCACACAATGCAAGCAGATAAGCGGCAAAAAGCCCGGCCGGACCGGCTCCGATCACGGCAATTCGTTTCTCCGAATCCATATTTTCTTCTTTTTTATCAGCAACCTGATATACAACCGGCTGAATTTCCTGCACATGTGCATGATTCTTACGAATTTTCTGACGCTCATCCACCACCAGTTGTACCGTATAATTATATTTTAATGCATCTTTTTTTCGGGCATCCACAGATTGCTTCATAATCTGCATGGAGATCACTTTTTTTAAAGGAATCTGCGCCAGTGTACATGCCTTTTGAAAAATCTCTTCTTTTGTGTGTGCCAGAGGTACTGAAATCTGTGACACACGAATTGTCTTGTTCATACTATTCTCCAAATTAATATATCTTTTCTGTTTTTCTTAAATAATCTATGTAAGTGTAAACCCTATAACTGTAAAATTCAAACCTGCCCTGGCAGAGATACCAAACGTCATGCATTTTCTCTGAGACTGAATAATGCCGCATTCCGGCCGGCTACTACCCCACTGGACCAGGCCCATTGCAGATTGTAACCGCCACATATTGCATCTACATCCACGATTTCTCCGGCAAAAAATAAACCGGCTACTTTTAATGACTCCATCTGTCCGGTCAGTTCATCTGTCGGGATTCCGCCACAGGTCACCTGTGCAAAAGCAAAACCTTTCGTTCCTGTCACCGGAAGTCTGGTTTCTTTGATCAGACGCGCCAGTTCTTTCAATAACTGTCTGCGTTTTGACTCTCCAACGGAACATACACTCCGTTCCCCAAGATGTTTTTGTGCACAGAGCATTCCCGCAATTTTTTCATTCACAATTCCCGAGAGCAGTTCTTTCCAGCTTTCGTTTTCTGTCGCCACAGCTGCCTGCTGTTTTAAAAACACATGCAGCTCTTCTGCGGTATATTCCGGTGCAAAATCAAGTACAGCCTCCACACGTTGTCCATTTTCCAGAGCAAGAGATGCATAGCGACTTACCTGGAATACCGGAATGCCGGATATTCCGTAATCAGTCATCTGTACTTCACCAGTGTCTTCTGCCGCCTTTGTTCCATCAATAAACAGTGTCACGGATGCATCTGCCCGTACACCTGCGGTCTGCTTTAACCAGCTTTTTTCAGCCAGCAGTGCCGTCAGTGCCGGTACCGGTGTATGAACGTTGTGTCCCAGTGACTTAGCATAAATGTAACCGCTGCCGTCACTTCCGGTTTTCGGTGCTGCCATACCTCCAGTGGCCAGAACACAGCTGTAAGATGTAAATTCCCCACTCTTGGTATCCAAAACAAATTGATCTTTTTCCTTTGTAATCCCTCGAATTCCGATTTCGTTATATAAATCAATCCCCAGTGATTCCACCTGACGCATCAGCGCATTGCGGATTGTCACTGCCTGACCCGTTCTTGGATAACAATATCCCTGCCGTTCTTTAGTCAAAACGCCCGCTTCACGGAAAAAACTGATCGTATCTGTCTCCGAAAACTGTTCTAAAATATGCAATACAAAGGCAGGGGTATCGCATCGATAAAAGCTCTCCCCCTGCATCAGATTCGTAAAGTTGCATTTTCCATTTCCTGTTGCCAGAATTTTTTTCCCGGAAGTCTCATGGTGATCCAGGATTGCTGTGCGCGCTCCTTTCATTGCGGCCTGAATGGCTGCAATGAGGCCGGCCGCCCCTCCGCCAACTACAATTACATCATATTCTTTCTGTCTCACAAAAACTCCTCTTACTTTTCATCCTCAAAAAAATGTAAAATTTCTTTTGTCATGTCATCATCTGTGTCATTTTCAGCGCTCATTTTTTCATCAGATAACGCTTTACCTAAGTTTTCCGAAGGATCAATATCAGCATCCGATATCTGTGCCTGCTCATTTTTATGATCTTTCGCCATCTTTTTATGCCGGTTATCTGTCTCATCTATATCAGTCTGTTTTTTCTCAGCCGAATCCGAAACCGAATGTTCAGATGACTTTTTCTCATAACCGGTAAGTTCCATACGTCTGCTGGCCCGAATGGCAAACACCAGGTAAACCGGACTGATAATATCGATTACTCCGTCTGCGATCAATATGTAATAGACAACTTCTTTGTACTGCGTCATCTTTCCACCCGGATTCAGGACAATCAGGACAGCTACTGTCAGAAATGCAAGAGCAATCAGCAGAAATACAAACCATCCTTTATTATGCATG
>CABRZK010000161.1 GCA_902475415.1 uncultured Eubacterium sp. | reverse complement strand
TCGGAGCCGGTGATGAAGCAAATCAGGGTCTTTGCACAGGCACAGAGAACTACTGGTGTGTAAATAAAGATGCTGACGAGAAAGATATTCAGGCAACACTTGATTTCATGAACTGGTGTGTAACTTCTGATGAAGGAACAAAAGCAATGGGCGAAGATATGGGATTTGTTATTCCGTTCAAAAATGCAGTTGAGTCCAAAAATCTCTTTGTAAAAGAAGACAAAGCTATGACAGAAGCAGGCAAAATTCCGGTATCATGGAACTTCACAACTATGCCGTCTGAAGAGTGGAAAAATGGTGTGGGATCTGCCCTGACAGCTTATGCAGCAGATGAGACAGACGCAAACTGGGACAGCGTAGTAAGCGCATTCGTAGATGGCTGGGCATCTGAATATCAGCTGGCTAACCAGCAGTAATAAAATTATGCGATACATCAGATGGGAGGTGACTCCCGCAATGACAAGCGGTGAGCAGAAATACCGGAGGTATTCCTGAATATCATCATCGTGTATCCGCAGCAGAAAGCGGGCAGAATGATTGCCCGCTTTTTGTATCAGGTAATCACAGGAAGTATATATGTCTGAGATTCTTCAATCAGAGAACGATGATTGACAGACAAAATGGTATACAGATTACTTTTTAAGGAGGGAGAATTGTTATGCAGAAAGCAATTAAGCGATATGCGCCATTGTTTGTACTGCCGACGCTGGCAGCTTTCGTGATCGGATTTATCATTCCGTTCTGCGAAGGTGTGTATCTGTCATTCTGCCAGTTTACTACCGTTGGAAATGCAAAATTCATCGGTTTTGGCAATTATATCAAGGCATTTACCGATCAGTCTTTCGGACATGCATTTGGATTTACCGTATTATTTGCGATTGTTTCGATTTTACTGATCAACGTGATTGCTTTTGCACTGGCACTGTTACTGACCAGAAAGATGAAAGGAACCAATATTTTCCGTACGGTATTTTTCCTGCCGAATCTGATCGGTGGTATCGTACTTGGATATATCTGGCAGATTCTGATCAACTGTGTGTTATCTCTGGCTGCAAAACCACTGCTTCAGCTGAACAGTACCGCAGGTTACTGGGGACTGATCATTCTGATGTGCTGGCAGCAGATTGGATATATGATGATCATTTATATCGCAGGACTGCAGAATATTTCTGATGATCTGATTGAAGCCGCAGAGATTGACGGTGCAAATGACTGGCGTATTTTATGGAATATCAAACTTCCGATGGTTATGCCATCCATCACAATCTGTGTATTTCTGACACTGACGAATTCCTTTAAACTGTTCGATCAGAACCTGGCGTTGACGGGCGGTGAACCGAACCATATGACAGAGATGCTGGCATTGAACATCTATCAGACATTTTATGCGAGATCCGGACCTCAGTGGAAAGGAATCGGACAGGCAAAAGCTGTTATATTCTGTCTGATCGTAATTGTGATATCCATGATCCAGCTGAAATCTACGAGATCTAAGGAGGTACAGCAGTAATGAAAGCAAAAAAATCAAAAGCGTTTAACGGTATCTGGATCGCAATTCTTTCGGTTTTCTCCGTTATGTACATGTATCCGGTATTTATGATTCTGATCAATTCGCTGAAAAAAGAGCGTGCAATCTCAACCTCCAGCGTTTTTCAGCTCCCGATGGCAGATACCTTTAACGGACTGGCCAATTATGTGGATGCGATCATGTCCAAAGGATTCTTAAAGAGCCTGGGTTACAGTACCGTGATCACACTGACTTCACTGGCTGCAATCCTGATCTTCTGTCCGATGTGTGCATGGTTTATCACAAGAATTCAGACAAAATTTACCAAGTTGCTGTATCTGCTTTTTGTATTATCTATGGTTGTACCGTTCCAGATGGTTATGTTTACCTTGTCTCAGACAGCAGACCGGCTGAAATTAAACACACCGTTTAACATCTGGGTGATTTATCTGGGATTTGGAGCCGGGCTTGCGGTATTTATGTTCTGCGGATTTATGAAGTCCATACCCATTGAAATCGAGGAAGCATCGCTGATCGACGGATGTAACCCGATTCAGACCTTCTTCCTGGTCGTTATTCCGATGCTGAAACCGACACTGGTATCTGTTGGTATTCTGGAAGCTATGTGGCTCTGGAACGATTACCTTCTGCCGACACTGGTTCTGGATATCAAGAAATACAAGACGATTCCGATGCTGATCCAGTACTTCCGCGGAAGTTATGGAAAGGTAGAGATGGGACCGATGATGGCCTGCATTATGTTGACAATCATCCCGATCATCATCGTATATCTGGTTGGACAGAAACATATTATTAAAGGTGTGGCTGCGGGCGCAGTAAAAGGTTAAAATGGAGAGACAGAAGTGAGAAAAAGTGGTATTTTACTGCCGGTTTCATCCCTTCCTTCCGGATATGGAATCGGCAGCTTCTCAAAAGAAGCATATGAATTTATAGATTTCCTGAAAAAGGCTGGTCAGAAGCTCTGGCAGGTACTTCCCCTCGGGCCGACGAGCTATGGTGATTCGCCGTATCAGTCTTTTTCAACATTTGCGGGCAATCCTTATTTTATTGACCTGGATGCCCTGGCAGGCTGTGGACTGTTAACCCGGGAAGAGTGTGAAGCATATGATTTCGGAACCGATGAAACCTCCGTCGATTACGGAAAACTTTATGAATCCCGGGGAAAAATCCTGCGCCTTGCCTATCAGCGTTTTTCCGGACAGAATGACAGTGAATATCAGCAATTCTGTCAGCAAAATGAATACTGGCTGAAAGACTACAGTATGTTTATGGTACTGAAGGATCAGCATGGCGGAAAAAGCTGGATCGAATGGGAAGAACCTTACCGTATGCGTCAGCCGGGAGCATTGTTGCGGCTCCAGGAGACCGCCGGTGATGAGATTGGATTTTATTATTTTCAGCAGTATATGTTTCGCAGACAGTGGGATAATCTGCATTTGTATGCGGCAAAAAACGGGATTCAGATTGTAGGCGATATTCCAATTTATGTGGCATTTGACAGTGCGGATACCTGGGCAAACCCGGAACTGTTTCAGTTGGATGAGAAGCTTACTCCGATTGCAGTGGCTGGTTGTCCTCCCGATGCTTTTTCCGCTACCGGACAGCTCTGGGGCAATCCGCTTTACCGCTGGGATTATCATCGTCAGACAGGATTTGAATGGTGGATTCGCCGGGTATCTTTTTGCCTGAATCTCTACGATGTTCTGCGGGTGGATCATTTCCGGGGATTTGACGCTTATTATTCGATTCCATATGGAGATGAGACGGCTGAGCATGGACACTGGGAACAGGGACCGGGCAAGGAATTGTTCCGGGCTTTGAAAGAGGCGCTGGGAGAGATGCACATTATAGCGGAAGACCTCGGTTATCTGACCGATTCTGTCATCGAACTGGTGCGTGACACCGGATTTCCGGGCATGAAAGTACTGCAGTTTGCCTTTGATTCCAGAGAAGAGAGCGACTATCTGCCGCATAATTATGATAAAAATTGTGTGGTATATACAGGAACTCACGATAATGATACGATTTGCGGCTGGTATGAAACACTGGCGGCGCCGGATAAGGAACTCTCCATCCGGTATATGAATAACGCAGATACGCCTGTGAACGAAATTCAGTGGGATTTTATCCGTTTGGCTATGGCGAGTGTAGCGGATACCTGTATCATTCCAATGCAGGATTATCTGGGACTCGGCAGCGAAGCCCGGATCAATGTGCCTTCCACACTGGGAACTAACTGGAAATGGCGTATGAAAAAAGGACAGATCGATGATGCACTGGCAGAACGGATCTGCGAGATGAGCAGACTGTATGGGCGGGGATAATGTTTGATACAGTTCACCCGCGCCATTCGCAAAACGCCCGTACCGGGCTTCTCCGTAGCTACGTACTATTTTTGCTCATAAAATGGGGCTCCTTTCGTACAGACTCTTGCTGTCCCATACATGCGAGCATGTATGTGCCAACAAGAATCTGTACGAGTGAACTGTAAGGCAAAATTAACTCTTGCATTTTGAAAAAGCATGTGCTATTATGTCTACAGAAAAAGTAAAGAAATCTTCAGGGCAGGGTGATCTGACTCGAATGAAATTCGTGGCAGAGAGTCCCGACCGGCGGTAAAGCCCGCGAGCGTGAAAGCGTTGATTTGGTGATTCTGATAATCAGAAGATTCCAAAGCCGACAGTATAGTCTGGATGAAAGAAGAACAAGCGAAAATAAGAAATTAAATGAAATTGGAAAAATACATGGATTTGTATTTACCGGCAGATAAAAAGTCAGAGTTCATTTAACAAAAAAGATTTTCACTCCCTGAGATTTATTTCTCAGGGATTTTCTTTTGCCAAAAATTTTTGATTGAAGAAAAACAAAAGTAGTTTTTAAAGGAAGACAGAGAATCAGGGCATTCAAATGATGTAAAGTTTTCTGGAAAAACCAAACAGATCAAAGATTTCTGGAAGCGGAAAATCCCTGAAAGATCGGAAGGGAGTGATTTTTTTATGGAAAAAAAAGAAGAATATATGCGCCGGGCACTGGAGCTGGCACGAAAAGGCGAGGGACATACGTCACCGAATCCGATGGTCGGTTGTGTGGTGGTCAAAGATGGCAGAATCATCAGTGAAGGATATCATGAAAAATATGGTGAGTTTCATGCGGAGCGAAATGCACTGACCAGATGTACAGAAGATACCACCGGTGCAGATCTGTATGTGACACTGGAGCCGTGTTGCCATCAGGGAAAGACACCACCGTGCACAGACATTATCATTGAGAAAAAAATTGCACGGGTGTTTGTGGGAAGTATGGATTCCAATCCGTTGGTAGCAGGCAAAGGCGTACAGATTTTGCGGGATCACGGAATTTATGTGGAAACCGGAATTCTGGAAGCGGAATGCCTGAAACTAAATGAGGTATTTTACCATTACATTACGACAAAGACACCGTTTGTGGTGATGAAATATGCCATGACACTGGATGGCAAAATCGCCTGTGCCACAGGAGATTCCAGATGGGTGACCGGTGAAAAAGCCAGAGAACAGGTTCATCGGATGCGGGGACGCTACCGGGGAATCATGGTCGGAATCGGAACGGTACTGGCGGATGATCCGATGCTGAATTGCAGAGTGGAAGGTGGTGTGAATCCGGTTCGGATTATCTGTGATTCGAATCTGCACATCCCACTGGAAAGCCAGATTGTAAAGACTGCATCTGAGATTGAAACCATCGTAGCCTGCAGTCAGGAAGCACTGGAAGCGGAGCGCAAACAGGAGAAGATAAACAAATTAAAAGATGCGGGAATTCAGTTAATTGGAACCGAAGGTGCTCATGGCGTCAATCTGGTGGAACTGATGCAAAAGCTGGGAGAACAGAAGATTGACAGCATTCTGCTGGAAGGCGGTGGAACGCTAAATGCCTCAGCTCTGGAAGATGGTATTGTAAATAAAGTGTATGCCTACATTGCCGGAAAGCTGATCGGCGGTATGGATGCCAGATCTCCGGTAGAAGGTATGGGTATTGACCGGATGGCAGATGCGATTGAATTGAAAAATATGGAAATTGAACGTCTGGGTGATGATTTCTGTATTACAGGATATATTGCAAAATAGAGCTTGAGGATGTACAGAATCAGAAAGTAGGTAATATTGTACCAGTTTTGAAGCATCAAAAAAGAAATTTGTAAATAAACAGCAGAATAAATAAAAATCAGAGAAATAAGTCAGATAACAAGATTACAGGAAAGAATGAGGTACAGACATGTTTACAGGATTAATTGAAGAGGTGGGAACCATTCAGAATGTGCGGCGCGGTGCCCGGTCCTGTGTGCTGACTATCTGTTGTAAAAAGGTGCTGGAAGGCAGCCAGATCGGAGACAGTATCGCGGTAAACG
>CABRZK010000160.1 GCA_902475415.1 uncultured Eubacterium sp. | reverse complement strand
CCTGCCACCTGTATCTTATCAATACCGGCAATCAGTTCTCTGACTCCTGCCAGAGACTGATTCCACCAGTCTGAAGGGTTTTGTTCTGACCATCCCGGATGTGGAAAAGAAAGCGGATATTCTTTTGATACAATTTTTTCTATGGTTCCATCACTTTGCATAAGTAAAAGCTTTACTGCCGATGTTCCAAGATCGATTCCGATATAATACATAGTCTTCTCCCGTTAACAAAATGGATTTTCTGTCGGATATCTGACTCCGGCCGGCTGATTATAGCCAATTTCACTAACATCGACACCAATGTATTTGAATACTTCAAATAATTCTTTTCCATAATGTCCAAAAGCAACTGCTCCATGATGCGGAAATCCTTTTTCAATCAGCCAGTGACGGTAAAAACGTCCCATTTCAGGAATTGCAAATACACCAATGGATCCGAAAGATTTTGTACGGACATCCAAAATCTCGCCCTGTGCAATGTAAGCACGCAATTTATTATCGGCCGTTGACTGTAACCGGTAAAATGTAATGTCTCCCGGTGCGATATCTCCCTCCAGCGTTCCGTTTGTAACTTCGACCGGAAGTGCTCGCGCCATGATCTTCTGATATTTCATTTCACAGAATGCAAGTTTTCTGGAGCATGTATTACCACAATGAAATCCCATAAAAGTATCTCGCAGTGTATAAGCTGTCTTTCCTTTTATTTCTTCCTCATACATATCTTTCGGAACAGAATTATTGATATCCAGAAGTGTCACTGCATCTTCCGAAATAACAGTTCCGATAAACTCAGAAAGACATCCGTAAATATCTACTTCGCAGGAAACAGGAATACCTTCTCCTGTCAGACGGGAATTTACATAACACGGTACAAATCCAAACTGTGTCTGAAAAGCCGGCCAGCATTTGCCTGCAATTGCCACATATTTTCTGTATCCTTTATGATCACGAACCCAGTCTTTCAAAGTAAGCTCATACTGTGCCAGCCTGGAAAGGATTTCTGGTTTTTTATTACCTGTACCAAGTTCTGCTTCCATCTCTGCCACAATACTAGGGATTCTCTCATCTCCTGCATGTTTATTAAATGCCTCAAACAGATCTAACTCAGAATTTTCTTCAATCTCAATTCCCAGATTATAAAGCTGTTTGATCGGGGCATTGCAGGCAAGGAAATTCATTGGTCTTGGACCAAAAGAAATAATTTTCAAATCAGAAAGTGCAAGAACTGTCCGGGCAATTGGCTCAAATTCATGAATCATCTCAGCACAATCCTCTGCATCACCAACCGGATATTCCGGAATATAGGCCTTGATATTTCTCAACTGCAGATTATAAGATGCATTCAGCATTCCGCAGTAAGCATCCCCTCTGCCATCCAGCAAAGAATTGCCGGATTCTTCTGCTGCCGCAATAAACATCTTCGGTCCGTCAAAATGTTTTGCAAGCAGCGTCTCTGCGATTTCCGGGCCGAAATTGCCCAGATATACACACAGAGCATTACAGCCAGCCTTCTTAATGTCCGCCAGTGCCTGTACCATATGAATTTCACTTTCCACAATACAGAACGGACATTCATAAATATGATCCGAACCATATTTTTTAGTATAGGCTTCCACCAGAGCTTTTCTGCGATTGACAGATAAACTTTCCGGAAAACAGTCCCTTGATACTGCTACGACTCCAATTTTTACATCTGGCATATTTTGCATCATGTTCCCTCACTTTCATATATCCCCGGATTTTCTGCTAAAATGATTCATTTATAGCAGATTCCCGGTATCCATTTTAACATATCTGTGTCACGTTATTTCCGTCAGAAAGACGATGAACGGTTAATGTCACCACTTCCTGTGCATTCTTTTTCCGGACAATGATCTGACCTTTTCCTTCAAACAATGCAAACTCCGGGTCAGAAGGTATATGCGTGGATTTTGGATCTGCATTTCCGCAAACCATCCACTCTGCCGCACCGGAAACTTCCACTTTCAGTTTTTCACTGTTATTATAGTCCAAAGTACCATCTGCATCTACCGCAGAAACAGAAAAATACTGTAAAATTCCTTTTTCTTCTGTCTGTGCCGGAATATACCTGCTCATATCTTCTGCAACGATTTGAATTGTCGTGTCTCCGGTCACTGTTTTTAACTCTCTGCGTCCGATTTCCACCCCATTCTCATAGGAAACCGCCAGCAGACTTCCCGGGTGATATGTCGTTTCAAAACATACGCGATACCGACTGCTCTCTCCTGCAGGTTTTCGCCCAAGAGATTTTCCATCCTGAATCAGTTCTACTTCTTCACCTGCGCTGTATACTTCTACAATCACAGGTTTTTCCTCACATCCCGGCCAGGTCCAGGATGCCGTCAGATCTCCGAGAATCCATGGTGTCAGCATCGGCTGTTCTCCATAATGATTCGGATTCTGAATGGAAATATAAGGTATCTTTGTCTGCTCAAACACCAGCTCCCTGTAATAAGACATCGGTCTGCGGAATCCGGAAATGTCAATATCTCCCACATAAGCTAAAATTGCCGGGAACTGCGCGGTAAATCCGCCTTCCCCGAAATGATACGCCGGAAGCCCGATTCCTGCTTCTCCCATGTAATCCCATCCGGTCCAGGTAAAATCACCGATCACCGCGGATGTCTTTTTGATAATCCCCCAGTTTTCTGCAATCTGAGGCGGATATGTCTCACTTCCAACCATGACACGGTCCGCATATTTTTCAGCATCTGCTTCGTATCGGGATGTCATATAATTGTAACCTGCCACATCCAGAGGTGCACAGATTTTATCAATGCTGTCATTGACAATCGGATGTGACACCAGTTCCGGCATATAGTGATCCATGACCGTCAGATAGTCATTCACCGTTCCGGATGGTTTGATATCAGACCCCTGTAAAATTTCTGATACAATTTCATCCAGATGCTCACCTGTCATAAAAATGCCGTTGATTCCACAGGTCAGCAGCCTTGTATCATCCATAGACCGGATATACGCACATATTTCTGCACAGAATCCTGCTCCAGCATCTGTACCAAATTCCGGAATCTCATTTCCCACAGAATACATAATGACAGACGGATGATTATAATCCTTCTGAACCATCAGTGCCACATCACTGCGCCACTGATCTTCAAAAAACATGCCGTAATCAAAGTCTGATTTGCAGGACTGCCACATATCAAAGGTTTCTTCCATCACGTACATTCCCAGATGGTCACAGGCACGTAAAAGTGATTCGCTCACCGGATGATGTGCCATACGGATGGCATTAAAACCCGCCTGTTTTAATTTGGATATCTGACGGTACTGCGCGGTCTCGTATGTTGCCACACCCAGAAGACCGCTGTCATGATGGATGCAGGCTCCGCGTAATTTCACCATTTTTCCATTTACGCGCAATCCACGTTTTGCATCTGCTGCAATGGTACGGATTCCAAATTCCGTCGTCTGCGTATCCAACAATACTTCTCCGTCAGGAAGTACTTCATATACATCCATTTTGCACTGATACATTCTGGGCTCTTCTGTGCTCCAGAGCATCGGTTTTTCTACTGCAAACCTTCTTTGCACAGACACTTCCGACTGCTCTTTTATAAATTCCAGAACGGATGCACCTGTCACGGCATTGCCCTTTTCATCAGATACTTCATAGGAAAAACGAATCTGTATATTTGATGCCTTCTGATTTGCAATTGTGGCCTGCAATTTCAAAACCGCCATCTGTTCTTCTGCTTCCAGTGTCGTCAGATGCAGAGAATCCGGTCTGATGTGGCATCTGTCTGATGTGAGTAATGTTACATCCCGGTAAATACCGGCACCGGCATACCAGCGGCTGTTCTTCATCGCCCCTCTCACCGATACCAGAATCAGATTATCTGCATCATAGTTTAAATAAGGCGTAACGTCCACATAAAAAGTACTGTAACCAAACATATTTCTTCCTGCTGCCTGTCCATTTACATAGACCGTTGCGCCCATATATACGCCTTCAAATTTCAAAAAAAACAGTTTTTCTTTTTCTTCTGAAGAAACATATATTTTTTTTGCATATTTGTATACGGAACTGTCACGAAATCCCGTATTATTTCCATTTTTACTTTCTGCAAAAGGGGATTCATGAATCATCGCATCATGCGGTAAATGCACAATACCTGCATTTTCAGGAATCCCGTTTCCTATTGCAAAGGAATTATCTACTTTCCAGAAATGCCAGTCTCTGTTCCAATTGTCTTTCTGCATAATTATCCCCCTGTCGTTATCCAAAATAATATTCTATTTTTGCAAAAAAGTCTTCCAAAATCAGACGGCTGTTCAGATTCTGATACCAGCGTACTTTTTTGTTTTCTTCCAAAATCTCATATGTTCCATCTGCTCTGACATACGGAGCTTTTACTTCTTTATAATCACCGGAATTGTGACTGATCAATACCCCGATTCCACAGGAGTCACCCAAGGACCAGCTCTCTCCATTCGGAAATCCGATTGCGTAACCATAAGGATCACATGCAGAATAATCCGGCACTTTCTGACACATCACAGAAGACATATCCATTGTTCGCTGTACCAGGTAACGTCCAATCTCACCCCGATCCATTACCTTTTCCACAGCTCTGCCACACCAACCTGTATCGTACTGTATACTTCCTCAGGAATCACCCAGCAGGAAACGTTACTTTTCATGACTACATTAAATGCATGATAATCATTCATCGTATTAAATTCAAACCCACCATATGGATAATTCGTTCCGCCAATGATGATCAGAAGCATTCTTTCACAGATTTCCGGCTGTTTCATGATAGCCGATGCAACATTAGTCAAAGCTCCCTGGCAGATTACAAACAGGGGGCGCCTGTCTTCTCTCATTGCTTCCCGGATCAGTGCACTGCTTCCTTCATTCTCCTCAGCTGTTGTTTCATCCGCCAGCGGATGTTCTGCTCCCTTATATACACTTTGCGGATCATATCCTCCGAGTAAGAAGATTTTCATGATTTCCTGATAGCTTTTTTTCATTTCATCCGGTGTATGACCACCATAATGTTCTGCCATAATTCCTCTGACCTCTACTTTCGGAGTCATCATTGCATGAATGATGGCATACTGGTCATCGGCTTCACAGTTGGCATCTGTGTCAATAAACAGCCGAACTTTCTTTTTCTCAGGAACCAAATAAATACTTTTTCTCATCTCTATACTTTCTCTTCTATTTTGTTAAAGTTACTTTTTTAGAAAGAACCGTTCTGATCTCACAGAATGAAATCAGAACGGATTTTCTTATTTTATCACATATTATTTCGATAAAATGATGCTTCCATCCTTTACTTCCACCGGATAGAATACCGGATGTTCGTTCATTTTTTCATTTGGATAATGAAGGGTAAAATACATGTTTCCGTCATAATCCGTAAAGAACATTCCATGACCGCCATCAACCGGAAACATTGCCTTCTCAATCTGTCTCCACGGTCCTTTCAGTGAAGCATTATCAGAAACTGCAACACCTACCGCATATTCATTCTGGCTTCCCCAGCTGGACCATGTCATATAAAGTTTTCCGTCTTCCATAATCTGCAGGCATGGACCATCCGTAAAATAAATCTCTTCATCCACGCCAAATTCTTCTTTTGCATATGGAAACGGCACTGCCCATTTTGCTTCTGCAGCATCAAATAAGGTAAACGGCTCACCGATACTGTGACTCAGATCAGGAGCTAACTGAATTCCATCCATATAGCCACGGCATCCGTTTTCAAAGGAACGGGAATAAATCAGCCACGGTGTACCATCCTGATCTGTATACACAGTTCCATCCAGGCATTTTACACCTTCCGGTGTCAGGCGTTTGCTATACGGTTCAAAGGGTCCATCCGGCTTTGTACTGCGCAATGCATAACATCCGATCGGATCTTTATCTGAACCAAGTGTTGCCACCAGATAATAATAGCCATCTTTCTCCACACATTCCGGTGCCCAGTATTGTTTATCTGCGAAAAATCCTTCCGGACGATGAAATACTTCTTTCG
>CABRZK010000159.1 GCA_902475415.1 uncultured Eubacterium sp. | reverse complement strand
TGGAGAAAAACGACACTGGTCTGGTAACTGCTGACGGAAAAGAAGTCAACGATCCGGGCATGGATCGAGGCATGATCTTTCAGGAGCACCGCCTGTTTCCGTGGATGAGCATTGAAAAAAATGTACAGCTTGGTTTAAAAGGCCTGAGCAAAGAGGAAAAAACAAAACTTTCCGATCAATATCTGGAACTGGTAAAATTAAGCGAGTTCAAGAAAGCATATCCAAGTCAGCTTTCCGGTGGTATGTCACAGAGAGCAGCCATCGCCAGATCACTGGTGAGCCAGCCGGAGATCCTGCTTCTGGATGAACCGTTCGGAGCACTGGATGCCCTGACCAAGATTGAACTGCAGGAAGAATTATTAAAGATCCGCAAGCAGTTCCATAATACCATGATCATGGTTACACATGATATCGAGGAAGCCGTATTCCTGGCAGACAGAATCGTCGTTATGTCCGCCAGACCTGGTCGCATCAAAGATGTCATCAAAGTAGAACTTGGAAAATACCGTGACCGAGGCAGCAGTGATTTTGCTCACTACAAAAAGAAAATCTTTGATTACTTCTTTGAAGAAAAGACCGTTGTACCGGAGTACAATATTTAAAAAATCAGATTTTATCGCCATATTTGTTTTCTATATTTATGTAAAGTCTCTTTATAGTCAGAAGGAAATTATATTTCGGATGATATAAGGAGACTTTTCTGTTGCGTAAAAATATTTCCGCCTTGCGTTATGTGGAAAAAACAGATAGAATGATACCAGTAACATACCAACAGATTGATTGGAATGAAGGACAGAAAATATGACAGGATTGTATTTGGGAAGTTCGGGATTTTTACTTGTATTATTGATGATTTTGCTGTTAAGAACATGGTCATATATTGAAAAAAGCCATTATAAACACCGGGCAATGGTATTTATTGGGGCGGTAGAAGCATATGTATTGATGGATGCACTTTTTATGAGATGTTTTCTGGCAGATGTTGGAAATGCAACGGGATTTCGGGTAATTGCTTTTATTTTTTATCTGGTATGTGTGATTATGCCATATGTATGGTATCTGTTTATGCAGAGTTATATGGAAATAAGATGTGGTGTAAATAGAATGCTTTTGGAAGCAATTCCGGTAGTGACGCTTATTGTGCTGGTGATTATTTCCAACTTTAATGGGATTTTATGGAGCATTGATGATGCCGGCGTTTATGCCCGGGGACCGATATTCTGCATTTTTGGGGTATTAAACCTGTTTTATTATGGTTATACTTTTGTGCAGACATGCTATATTCTGATTACCAAAAACCGTGGTGAAAAACGCTATATTTTAAAATCATCGCTGTTTTCAGCAATTCCGCTGATTGGCATACTGGTGAATACCTATCTGATTCCACTTAGTGGCGTCTGCCCGTTTCAGCCATATTGTCTGGTGATTGGTGTTACTGGCATATTTTTTTATGGTGGAGCACCAGAAGAAACAATATGAGTCACAGCAGCGGGAAATCCTGTTGCAGGCACTGGAACATGAAAAGGAAGCAACCAGAAAAGCCCGGGAGGCCGGTGCGGTAAAGAATACATTTCTGGCTAATATGTCACATGATATCCGCACACCGATGAATGCGATTATGGGATTTTCCGATATCATCGCAAAAAATCCCGGAGATGAAGCGATAGTCAGAAATGCTGTGGCAAAAATCCAGGCTTCCGGTGATATTTTGCTGACTATTATTAATGATGTACTGGATTTTTCCAAAATTGAAAGTGGAAAAACCAAAATAGAAGAGGTTGCGACGAATCTGGAAGATGTGTCACAGCACCTCACTATGATGATGGAGTACGGTATCAAAAAGAAGAACATAGAGTTTCAGGTTGTCGATCATTTGAAAAATTCTTATGTCTGGTGTGATGCAACCAAATTGCAGCAGATACTGGTGAATGTATTGAATAATGCTGTGAAATTTACACCGGAAGGTGGTAAGATCACATTAGAATATAAAGAAACGCCAATCAATCAGAACTGTTCTGCGTATCGGATTTCTGTGCAGGATACTGGAAGCGGAATGGATGAAGAATTTCAAAAACATGCATTTGAAGCCTTTGAGAGGGAACGTACTTCCACAGAAAGCCGGATAGAAGGAACCGGTCTGGGACTTGCAATTGTCAAGAAACTGGTAGATCTGATGGAAGGACAGGTAAAGATTCAAAGTAAACCGGGACAGGGTACGAAGGTCAGTATTTTCCTGCGTTTTCGACATGCCGGGGAAAAGGATCTTGAGGCAGGCAGAACGGGAATAATTACGGAACAGGTTGATCTGACCGGATTGCGTGTACTTTTGGTAGAAGACAATGAATTGAATGCTGAGATTGCCAGGAAAATCCTGTCAGGCAGAGGACTGGAAGCAGACTGGGTAGAAGATGGATGTGATTGTCTGGCACAGCTGGATAAAGTGCCGGGAAATTATTACGGACTTATTCTTATGGATATCCAGATGCCGAAAATGAACGGATACGAGACAACCAGAAGAATACGTCAGTTATCAGATACACAGAAAGCACAGATTCCGATTATAGCAATGACTGCCAATGCCTTCGAAGAGGACAGAAAACGGGCACTGGATGCGGGGATGAATGGTTTTGTTACAAAACCGATTCAGGTAGATGCACTGATGCAGGCTATTGCGGAAGTGTTGTAAGTAGGACGATTGATGCAGGTAAAGACAGGAGGACCATAGATGGTAAAACATTTTTGTGTAACAGGAAGCTGTATTCCGGCAAAACATCTTCGAAATTTCTTATGTACTGGCACATATGGACGTACTGATTCTGCGCCGGAGACTTCCAAAAGCACCGCGTTCCTTCAAAGTGCCATTTGGACCGGTGCTTCCGATTGTGGGTATTGTGGGAATTATCTATATGATTCTGAATATTTCCACAGATCCGGTGGAACGAAATATGATCTGGCGGTAAGCGTTTGTTTTATATAATCGTGGAAATATATAATCATGGAAAGAAAAACAGAAACAAAAAGTGCAGTGATCAGAAAGAATCGCTGCACTTTTTGTGATTTTATTTTCATGTTCATAACCTCCAATTGACTTTTTATAAATTGTATATCTATAATTATAGACAAACCGAAATGATGCAGATCATAAAAAAGGAGTTTATATGGAATTGTTAAAATCTGAGAAAATCGTAAAAAAATTAATTGACACACACACAACAATTGCCACGATGGAAAGCTGTACCTCGGGAATGATCGCATCTATGATTACGGACACGGAAGGAGCATCTGCGATTTTCCCGGGAGGATATGTGACGTATTTAAATGAAACAAAGATTCTGATCGGAGTTGATCCGGAAGTGATCCGTACTTACGGCGTATATTCCGGAGAATGTGCAGAAGCAATGGCGCGTACTGTTCAGGAGAAGCTGCATACAGACATTGCTATCGGAATTACCGGAACAACTGGTAATTTGGATCCAAATAATGCGGACAGTGTACAGGGACAGGTATTTTTCTGTATCAGGATCGGAGATCAGGCGCACACCTTTGAATTCGATGCAGAAGTGGCCGATATGAGCCGTCATGAAATCAAGGAACTGTATGCAAAGCAGGTATTTGAAAAATTAGAAAAACTGCTTTTGGCATAGAAGTGTTAAAAAAGTATAAATTTTGGCAAATCAGTTGAGCTGAAAATCAGTTTAAGGTAAAATACCTCGTTAGAATGGCATAACATGTTTCAAAACAGTAGAAAGAAAATTTGTTTTGAATTTTAAATCCCTGGAACATGGGGACAAAAGGTGTCAGAACTATGTTACAAAACACTGATAAATGAAAGAAGGAAAGAGATGTCAAAGTTTAGTGTCAAGAAACCGTATACCGTGTTTGTCGCGGTGGTTATCTGTCTGATTCTCGGTGTGGTAAGTTTTACCAGAATGTCGACAGATCTGTTACCGGAATTTTCTCTTCCGTATGTGGTTGTTGTGACGACTTACCCGGGAGCTTCGCCGGACAAGATTGAGAGCACAGTGACAGAACCGCTGGAATCCGGTCTTGGAACCGTTAATGGAGTAGAAAATGTAACGAGTACCTCGAATGAAAACTATTGTACTGTCATGCTGGAATTCGCAGAAGAGACCAACATGGACAGTGCGATGGTTAAGTTATCCAATGCACTGGATCTGCTCACGTTGCCGGATGGCGCAGGCAAACCGATGATCATGGAAGTGTCCATGGACATGATGCCGGTCATCTATGCCAGTGTGGATTATGAAGGCAAAGATATCTATGAACTGAGTGATTTCGTAGAGAACACCGTCGTTCCGACCATGGAGCGTCAGAACGGGGTAGCCAGCGTGGATACAACCGGTGTGATTGAAAAAACGGTGGAAATCCGTCTGAATCAGGATAAAATCGATGCCTTAAATGACAAACTGGCAGGATATGTGGATGATCAGCTTGCGGATGCAAAATCTCAGATTAATGATGCAAAGAGTCAGATGAACAGTGCAAAGGCACAGCTGGAAAGCTCCAAGAAAGCACTGGAGGAAAAGCAGAATTCAACTACCAGTGAACTTGCCAAAAGCAGCAAAGCGGTAGATGCGGCAGTAGCGACACAGACTGCATATAATGCTCAGCTGGCAGGCCTGCAGGCATCTAAAATGGCACTGGAGACCGAGAAAAAAGCATATGAAGATGCAGGCATTGAAGCACAGTATCAGCAGGTGAATGACAGTTTTGCTTCCATGCAGAAGATGGCAGCAGGATATGGTATGGACGCTTCTGCTTACCCGACAGATATTGCAGATGCTTTGAAAAATCCGGAGAAACTGGATGCACTGACGGCATTTATGAAACAGATTGGTCAGGAAGAGGCTGCGGCATCTCTGACAGCGGACAATCTGAAACAGATGGATCAGATTATCAATACGCGTATTCCTCAGATTGACACGGAGCTTGCAAACCTTGCGGTTGAGATGCAGGCAGCACAGGCTGTAGTGGATCAGGTGAATGAGCAGGTAAAAGCAGCGACCGACAATTATGAAGCACTGGAATCCGGCAAGATTTCAGCCGCTGTGGGATTCAGTGAGGGAGCAGCACAGATCGCGGATGGTCAGGCTGCATTGAACAGCAATCAGGAAAAACTTGACGAAGCACAGACGTCCTATGAGCAGGGCAGAGATACGGCACTGAAAAATGCCAATCTGGATCAGTTGCTGAGTCTGGACACCTTATCCCAGTTGCTTTCCGCCCAGAATTTTGCAATGCCTGCCGGAACGATTTATCAGGGCGAAGACCAGTATCTGCTGAAAGTTGGGGATGAATTTGCATCTGACGGCGAACTGGAATCTTCGGTACTTTGCAATATTGACGGTCTGGGCGATGTCCATGTGTCTGATGTGGCGGATGTAACCTGGATTGATAATTCCGGTGACGCTTATGCAAAAGTAAACGGACGTGACGGTGTCGTATTGTCTATCTCAAAATCAAGTACTGCAGGAACTGCAGATGTATCGGATACCTGTCAGGCAGCTATCAGTCAGCTGGAAAAAGATTACGACGGTCTGCATATTACAAGCCTGATGGATCAGGGTGATTACATAGATCTGATCGTGCAAAACGTATTATCGAACCTGATTGTGGGAGCAATTCTGGCAATCATCGTTCTGGCTATTTTCCTACGCTCAGTAAAACCAACGATCGTAGTGGCATTCAGTATTCCGCTGAGTGTATTGGTTGCAATTGTACTGATGTACTTCAGCGGGGTGACACTGAACCTGATTTCACTTTCGGGACTGGCGCTTGGAATTGGTATGCTGGTGGATAACTCCATCGTTGTAATTGAAAATATTTACCGTTTGCGTGGTCTGGGCGTATCTTCTGCCAGAGCGGCTGTCATGGGGGCTAAACAGGTGGCAGGTGCGATCGCATCCTCCACTTTGACAACCATCTGTGTATTTTTACCGATTATTTTTGTCAACGGCCTGGTACGCGAGCTGTTTGTAGACCTAGCACTGACGATCGCTTACAGTCTGGTGGCGAGTCTGTTGATCGCGTTGACGGTGGTT
>CABRZK010000158.1 GCA_902475415.1 uncultured Eubacterium sp. | reverse complement strand
TGTACCGTCACCGGTTGTCAGCAGTGGCATTTATGACGGGGAAGTTCTGGATGATCGTATCAATCTCGCAGATGAAGTATGGCAGACGGCAGTTTCCGTAGATGCACCGGACGGAAAGCTGATAGATCGTTACAGCCTTCCGGTAGTGAAAAAACAGGAATTACAGGTAAAAGAAGTGATTCCGGGGCAGAATGGAACGATGATTCTGGATTTTGGACAGAACATGACGGGTTGGGTTACGTTTACGTCCTGCCTGGAAAAAGACGAACAGGTTCATTTTGAATTCGGTGAAATTTTACAAAATGGAGAGTTTTATAATAAAAATTACAAGACTGCGACAGGCGGATTTACTTATATCAGTGACGGAACCCGGAAGTTAGTTCGTCCACATTTTACCTATTATGGATTCCGCTATGTGCAGATCAGTGGCAGTGTTGAAAAAATTGATCCTGCTGAGGTGACGGCCTGGGTACTTTATTCTGATCTGGATGATACCGGAATGGTGGAGACAGACCATGAAAAACTGAATCGCTTATTCCAGAATTGTGTCTGGGGACAGAAAAGCAATTTCCTGGATATTCCATCGGATTGTCCACAGCGGGATGAGCGTCTTGGCTGGACCGGAGATGCACAGATTTTTGCTCCGGCGGCTTGCTATAATATGGATACCAGAGCTTTTTACCGTAAGTTCATGTGGATGATGCGTACGGCACAGAAGCATTGCAATGGCGGAGTCCCTGCTTATGTTCCGGAAGGTTTTATTCTGTGTGATCCGGCAGCTGGCTGGGGAGATGCGGCAACGATATTGCCATCAGTTCTGTGGAAGTATTATCAGAATCAGGAACTTTTACAGGAAAGTTATCCGATGATGAAGGACTGGGTTGACTATGTAGGAACCCAGGTGGAAAAATCCTGTGGAAAAAGATATGGTCTCTGGACAGAAGGTTTTCAGTTTGGCGACTGGCTGGCACTGGATGGATTCAGCGAACAGGAATATAAGGGGAGTACGCCGGATGAATATATGGCAAGCATGTATTACTACAACAGTCTGAATTTACTATGTCAGACTGCCCGGATTCTTGGAAAAGAAGAAGCAGACGCGTATCAGGAACTGGCAGACAGCCAGAAAAATTGTCTGCTGGATGAATATTTTTCTCCGAAGGGACACCTGACAGTAAATACTCAGACCGGTTATATTCTTGCGGTTCAGTTTGAGGTATATCGTGATTACGAGGTTCTGGTTTCTGACTTTGTAAAACAACTCAGACGGGATAAATTTAAAATCAAAGGTGGATTCGCCGGAGGTCCGGTTTTATGCCAGACACTTGCAAAGTGTGGACGGGGTGATCTTGCATACCACTTTTTACTGAATGAAGATTATCCGGGCTGGCTGTATGAAGTCAATCAGGGGGCTACAACAATCTGGGAGCGCTGGAACTCTGTGCTGCCAGACGGAACCATCAATCCAATGGGAATGAACAGTCTGAATCATTATGCCTACGGAAGCGTATGTGAATTTTTCTACAAATACATGGCGGGCATTCAGGCAGGAGAGGATGGATTTCGTTCTGCAAGAATTGAGCCGGTGGTAAGTCCGTTGATCCGTCATGTAAAAGCTGTTTATGATTCTGTCTCTGGAAAATATGAGGTGGAGTACCATTTACTGGACAGTGGAGAGATAGATATCCGTGTGGAAGTTCCCTTTGGCTGCAGCGCATGCTTAAAGTTGCCGGAAACAGAACAGACAGTGACACTTTCTGCCGGCACTTACCGGCATACCTATCAGCCGGATCACGATGTGAGATGCATGTACGCCGCAGAAGCCTTTTTGACAGATGTATTCAAAAATACAGAAGCAGAAGCTCTGATTATGGAAGAAATCAGGCAGGCAGTCATTTTCAGAAATCCGGATCATGCGTTTCGTCAGGTGTCAGATCTGTTTGAACTGATTCCGATGGGGGCTGATCCGCAGAAAGTCGGAATGGTTGTAGGACAGTTGTCTCAAATAAAAGTATATTAAAATGCATGATAAAAACAGCACAAATAGTTTACGGTGAAAGAAGATTTACGTGACTATCTGTGCTGTTTTCAGATACCTGTCAGGAAGATTTTTTCTTCAACAGCCGCAGTACCTGATCAACCCGTTTCTGGTCTGCCTGGGACAGATTCTGTTTCAAGTGCTGAATAATAAAATCGGTTTCATCTGTGGTGAATGAAATATTCTGCCGGCGGGCTTTGGTTGTAAAATTCATAAGAAATGTCATCATATCTCTTGAGGATGACGGTTTTTCCTGATTCATGAAATTCATGAGAAAAGCAAGTTTTTCCGGAGATATGTTCTGAAAAGCAGGATTTTGAGAAAAAAAGTTTAAATCCATGAAAGAGACTCCTTTGATAGAAAAATATTTGAAATTTTGTAGCTGTTTCAATTGAGATAAAGTGGTGCTGAAAAAATATTCTATCTATATTTACCTGGAAAGTATGGTGTCTGGTTCAGAAAAGCTGTTGAAGATACCGGTGACAGAAGTGATATCCAGAATGTTTAACAGCATATCAATCTGATCCTGCTCCTGTGGGGTGCAGTATTCTCTCAATGCGTTTAGTATCTGATGGGTACGTTCTGAAGGAGATTCATTTGTACAGCTATATAATTCCTGAGCCTGCATTTCCGGCGCAGAATTAAATAATTGCACGGTTCGCTGCAATTCAATCATTTTCACAGTCATAGACACCATACGCTGTTGTGGTTCATACAGGTAAGGAATAATGGCTTTGAGCATCTGAATGGGTCGGTTTTGAATTAAACTGTCCAGCAAGGGAAGTGTTGTTTCGGTTTCATGTTCGTTCATAATTGGTATCCAGTCGATATCTGATGTTTTTATAATCTATGAAACATTCTGGAAAATATTCTAAAATTATGAGTTAAGCTTTATACCGAACTTTTATATAAGTATCAGAAGTAAAGCACAGAAATGTGACGACCAAAGATACTTTTTCCCATATAATATGATATACATGGAATATTTACTCCAAAATCTGAATGGAAAGAATTTGCGTGTAAAAAATATTTGTGTGTATAAAATATTTGTTCCAATGTACTCTTGAAATTTTGGGGTTACAGGGAATTTCGAGGGTATATAGCATAAAAATGGAGGCATTTGAATGGGAAAACTGATTTATGATGGCAAAAGTGTTTATGAGATAGATGAAGAGTGTATGAGAAAAAAAGAGGAGTGCGAGCGACAAAAGGAAATGCAGTGGCAGAAAAAGAATTCGGAAGCTGAACTGAGAAAAAACGGGAATCAACGGAGTGATATCAAAAATGTTAAAAGAAAATAGAAAAAGAACAGTGTTAGTTCAAAAAGGATAATGGAAAATAAAATACATTCTGAAAAATGATGGGAGTGCAATAAAAGCGAACACTGTTAGTTTAAAATGATTTCATATAAATATGAAATAGAGCAGAACTGAAATGTAGAAACCGGAGGCAATCATGCCCCCGGTTTTTTGAGATGAAATCTTATGAAACGTCGGTGAATATTTGTCAGAATGGTTTTCAGAAGCAGCCACAGCCGTTATTGTTGTTTGAACCACATCCGCCGCAGCAACACAGAAGCAGGATGATCCAGATAGCCTCACTGCAGCTGTTTCCACCAAGGAAGGAACCATTACCGTTTCCACCACAGCCACCGCAACAGCACAGAAGTAAAATAATCCAGATGATATTGTTGCATCCACATCCGTTGTCGTTTGAACATCCACAGTTTGTAGCAGCTAAATCACTCATGTTGATAGCCTCCAGGTTTTTTATTTACAATTCATATTATGTATGCAGCTTGTCAGTGTTTCCTTTCTGCAAAAAAATAAAAAAATTTCGCACTTTAGCTTGACAAAGTATATGTATAACTGTATTATTGTATGCAATGAGAACGATTGCATACAATCTATGAGATTGCATACGAGTATATAAGGTGAGGAGCGAATAACATGCGAAAAGTAGTAATGAATAAGCATAACAATCTGTTGCAGCTGGAGGAGCATTTTTATCAGTTGGTAGATGTAGATGAACCGAATACATTCCGAAATCTGTTTCCATATGAAGAGATTCCGAAGATTGCGTTCAATGACCGAATCGTACCGCATAACATGCCGGACGATATCTGGATTACAGATACCACCTTCCGTGACGGACAGCAGTCAAGGGCTCCGTACACCACAGACCAGATTGTAACAATATACGATTATTTGCATAAACTGGGTGGTCCAAAAGGAATTATTCGACAGAGTGAGTTTTTCCTGTACAGTAAAAAGGATCGTGATGCAGTATACAAATGTATGGAACGTGGATATAAATTCCCGGAAGTTACAAGCTGGATCCGCGCAAGCAAACAGGATTTTGAACTGGTAAAAGACATTGGACTCCGCGAGACCGGTATTCTGGTAAGCTGTTCCGATTATCATATTTTCTACAAAATGAAAATGACCAGACGTGAGGCAATGAACCATTATTTAAGTGTCATCCGTGAATGCCTGGAGACAGGAATCAGCCCACGTTGTCATCTGGAAGATATTACCAGATCTGATATTTACGGATTTGTCATTCCGTTCTGCGTAGAACTGATGAAACTGATGGATGAGTACAAGATTCCGATTAAAGTACGTGCCTGCGATACCATGGGATATGGAGTTAACTTCCCGGGTGCTGTTATTCCACGAAGCGTTCCGGGTATCATTTATGGTCTGACTACCCATGCAGGTGTTCCTTCAGAACTGATCGAGTGGCACGGACACAACGATTTTTACAAGGCAGTTACGAACTCTACCACAGCATGGTTGTATGGTGCCTGCGGTGTCAACTGTTCTCTGTTTGGTATTGGAGAACGTACCGGTAATACACCATTGGAGGCAATGGTATTTGAATATGCACAGTTAAAAGGTACACTGGATGGCATGGATACGACTGTAATTACAGATCTGGTTGATTATTTTGAAAAAGATCTGGATTACACACTTCCGAGCAGAACACCGTTTGCCGGTAAAAACTTCAATGTAACAAGAGCTGGTATTCATGCAGATGGTCTGTTGAAAAACGAAGAAATTTACAATATCTTTGATACAGAGAAATTCTTAAAGAGACCGGCACTGGTATCTATTTCCAACACTTCCGGTCTGGCAGGAATCGCTCACTGGATCAACAGTTATTACAGACTGCCACAGGAGCGCCATCTGGATAAAAATTCAGAACTGGTGCATAAACTGAAAGACTGGGTTGATGAGCAGTATGATGAAGGTCGTGTAACGGTACTGACAGATAATGAGTTGGTTGTAAAAATTACAGAGTGCTGTCAGGAACTTGGCATTATTTTATAGGAAATATTGAAACAGGAAGGAAGAGACAGAATGGGAGATAACCATTCCCTTAGTGACAAAGTATTTCATAAATTACAGGAAGATATCCTGTCCGGCAAATATGCAGTGGATGAGGAGCTGAAGGAAAAAACCATCGGTGATGAGTTGGGGGTCAGCCGTACTCCGGTGCGAGAGGCTTTGCGTCAGTTGGAACTTCAGGGACTTGTTACGATCACCCCGAATAAGGGAGCACATGTGACGGGATTTTCCAAGGAAGATTTGAACGACATTTATGAGATACGGTCTGTGATGGAAGGGCTATGTGCCAAATGGGCAGCAAAAAAAGCTACTCCGGAGCAGATTGAGGAACTGGAAGAAATTGTATATCTGACAGAGTTTCATGTATCGAAGGGACATAGCAGTCAGGTATTTGAATTGGATAATAAGTTTCATGAGACATTGTATCAGGCATCCGGAAGCAAGGTGCTGGCAGGAGTTCTGACAGATTTTCATAATTATGTGCAGCGGGTACGTAAGATGACTTTGAAATCAAAAGAACGTTCTGAGAAATCAAATGATGAGCACCGAATGATTGCACAGGCAATTCATGATCATGATCCGGAGAAAGCGCAGCAGCTGGCAAATCAGCATATTATGCGTACCATTGAAAATATTGATCACTGTGGCTGGGATAACCTGCTGCAGGAATCACAGAAA
>CABRZK010000157.1 GCA_902475415.1 uncultured Eubacterium sp. | reverse complement strand
TGTGGGAAGAAAGTTTTTTTTCGATCAGCAGTCTGGTATTGCTGGAATATTTCAGTAAAAAAATGGCATCCGGTTATGTAGGAGTCGTATATGAACGTTACGAATCTGGTGGACTGCCTGTACCACTTAAGGTGCGGCTGGTGGAGTTCCTTTTTCCATCAAATCATTTATTTTATGATCATTCATTTCAGTATGCGTTTGGAGTTTCTTATTGGGGATATGCAATATTCATCAGTCTGTGGATGGGTGGGATTGCCTTATTGTTTTACTGGCAGGTGAGGAGAAGAAATGCGTAAGATACATGAAATTGTCTGGATTGCAGGCATGGAATATCGCAAGTGGTTTAGTTTGAAAAAGATGTTGATCTTATTGTTTTCCATTTTGTTTCTGGGAGAATATATCTTTTCAGATATGGCGCGTGTTGCGGAGGAGACAGGGCTTTCAGTCAATCTATTGGAGCCGATGGATCTGGTGTTGTCCTTTCAGTTTTATATGCTGGTGATACCGTTGATCTTTATTGTGCTTTTGTCTGGCTTTCCGGATAAAAGCGGGGGAAATATTTTTGTTATGATGCGTGTAAAGCGAAGGATCTGGCTGGCGGGACAGTTTGTGTTTGGACTGTTGGTGGGAGTTACCTGTCTGGGAGCCTTCTTTGCGGCAAGTTTTCTGTGGATTGGAAAGGACGTTGTCAGGCAAAATCAGTGGAGCGAATTTATGACAGACATTTATGAACGTTTCCCAGAAATCTATGGACAAAATGACCGCTTGTTTTTGGAATCCGGAACGATGAGTCATGGTACGCCGGTGCGCGTAATGGTGATGGGTGTGCTGCTGATGCTGGCATATTTACTGGTGATGCTTCAGATTTTGTGTCTGTTTCGGCTGATGGAACGTCGAAAACTGGGGTTATTGATTCCCATGGGAATTACAGTGGTGGGTGCGACAGCAGTTTCCTATATAAAATCAGTGAAATGGATTTTTCCACTTACGCATGCTATTTTTGGAGAACATTTTGACAAATTTTATGCACAGCCGTTGGTTCCGTTATGGTTTTCAGCATTGTATTTTACAGTATTAAATGGTGGATTGCTATTTGCAAATTTATATTTGGCAAAACGGTGTCAGATTGCAGATGAGGTATAAAAATCGAGTGAACCAAAAAAAACGTGCAGCCCGTCTGAGTACCTTATTAAGAAATCCCCTGCCGATATGCGCAGGGGATTTCAGCTTTCTATTTATCTATAATAGTTTCGGTTGTTTCAGATTCTTCAGAAGTATCAACCTCTTTCAATCTGGTTACATCCGCAAAGAACGCATTGAGTGCTTCTTCGGTATCAAAAGTAGCCAGATACATCTGATTTCCCATGGCATCTGCCAATGCATCCGGCATACGTTCTAACATTTTGAGTTGCTCCGTGTATTTTTCGATAATAGCATCCGGTGTCATAGCAAAATCCTTGCCATCCCGCAGTCCTGCAAAGGCACAGAAGTGGTGAGCACCAACCTGTTTCTGAGTGGAGTCGTATGCAATCATGTCCGCCCAGATTTTATATACATCGGTTTCACGGGCAAAATTGATCATATCCGGGGTAAATCCGCCGGAAGGACGCATATTGACTTCCAGTGCCATCAGATCGCCCTTTTTGCCGAGCCCTTCATGGTCAGAGAGCAGGCGAAAAAATTCAAAATGCACGAACCGGCTGCGCACACCAAAACTTTTTACGGTTTCTCTGCCGAGATGGCGGGTGTCATCTGCCAGATCTTTCACAATGTAGAAAAGCGCGTTGTCGGCGTTGTTTACGATATCCATGATAGACATCGGTGTAACATTTCCTGCTTCAAAAATCGGATTGCCGTGAGAGTCGATGATCGCATCGTAGGAATTGATCTCGGCGTTGATAAATTCTTCCATGATATAAACGGTATCATCCCATTTGTTGGCGAAGAAATTGCCAAGTTCTTCATCAGAAGAAATTTTGAACGTATGGGAGGCTCCGACACCGTTATCTGGTTTTGTGACAACAGGATATCCAACTTCATGAATGAAATTCAGACAGCCCTCATAGTTGTCTACCATGTGGTAACGAGCCACCGGAATACCGACACGCTGATAATATTCTTTCATATGGGATTTATATTTGATACGTGGCATGTCTTCATTATGAAAACCACTTGGAATATTGAAATCTGTACGCAGACGGGCATCCTGCTCCAGCCAGTATTCATTATTGGATTCCAGCCAGTCAATGCGGCCGTAATGCCAGATAAAGTAGCCGACAGCACCATAGACCTCATCATAGTTTTCCAAGCTGTCTACTTTATAATATTCCTGCAGGCTTTCCTGAAGCTCCGGGCGCAGGTCGTCATAAGGACAGTCGCCGATACCGAGGACATTCATACCGTTTTCTTTTAATTCGTGGCAGAAGTGCCAGTAATTCTCCGGAAAATTCGGAGAAATAAAAATCACATTTTTCATAATTGTTTTCTTTCTGTCGTATTGTATTGCGTTTCGTTTATTACAAATTATACCGGATCATACAGCAGATGCGGTACAAAATAAGTTACCTGTTTATACCACCAGTCCCAGTCATGAGCACAGTCATATCCCCAGAAATCTACCCAGGCCGGAATCTGTTTCTGCTGCAGGATATCCCGAAGCAGATAGGTGCTGACTGGTTCTTCCCATGCACCCTGTCCGACGCAGAGGATGGCTTTTCGCTGGCGGTACAGTTCCATATAAGGGTGATCTGACGGCAGATTTGGCAGATAATGAATCGGGGAGTTCATATAAACCAGATCATCCATATAAGAACCAAATCCGTAGGATGCATCGTAAATACCGCTTAAGGCCAGCAGTCCGTTACACAGGTCGGGACGGCGGAAATACAGATTTGCTGCGTGAGTAGCACCAAGGCTACATCCAAAGGCAGTGATTCCCTTATTGATGTAATGAGACCGGTATTCCGTCATCTTTGCATGGATAAAAGGAACCATCTCATCGGTGAGATAGCGGAACCAGTCTTCGTGGCGACAGATGCGCCAGCGCGGATCACCGTTTGTATTGGACCAGGTCTCTGTATCAATGGTATCCACCGTAAAAATGGTGACTTCCCCGGAGTCGATCCATGGTGCCCATACATTTGTCATCTGGAAGTTTTCAAAGTCGAAAAAACGTCCGTCCTGACAGGGAATAAAAAGAATTGGCTGTCCGCCGTGACCGTACAGTTTGCATTCCATATCCCGGCCTAGTGCTGGACTGTAATTTTTGAAATATTGTATGTTCATATGGAAAAGTCCTCCTGTGTTACTTCTATAATAATATGATAGGAAAGATGGTTACAGATCATACATCAGTGTATTGATAAAAAACGGAATCTGTTTTTCCCAGCTTGCCTCACAATGTTCGCCGTTCGGTACGATGCGGCAGTTAAGATAAATATTTTTCTCCAGAAGCAGATTAGCAGCCTGTTCAAAAGCCTGATCCATTTTTCGATGCTGTTTCATTTCACGGCTTCCATAATCCATGTACAGGATGCTTCCCGGAAGCGGGTGGGAACGCCGGATCATCTGCATGGAGTCGTTTGGCGCAATCCACAGGGATGGGGAGAGTGCCGCTGCGCGGGAAAAAAACTGATTGTAGTGCAGAAGAGCGTAAATACTCATCAGTCCTCCCATGGAACTTCCTGCGATAAAGGTGTGCTCCCGATCCGGAAGAGTTCGGTAATGTGTATCAATGTATGGTTTGAAGGTGCGGGTCAGCCAGTCCATGGTGATCTTGCCCTTACCGGTTATTTTGCCTTCCTTCGGTAAAGTAAAGTCATAAGGGGAATATTCCTGCAGTCGTCCGTGATCTGGGCTGTGGTTGCATTCGATGCCTACGATGATCAGCGGAGTATGGGTGTATTCCATATATTCTTTCAGTCCCCAGGATTTACCATAGGTGGCATGGGTGTCAAAAAAGAGGTTATGCCCGTCGAACATGTACAGTACCGGAAACCGCTGGTTGGTGTCGAACGTGTATGCCTCTGGCAGACAGATGTATGCACTTCGCACTTCGTCTCCGGTGAGTTCCGGAATAGTGATATCCCATTTTTCTATCATAAAAAACCTCCATTATTAATTCAAAAATTGTGTGATCATTCAGAAACATATCGATGTAGTGTTGGCTCTGAAGTATTAAAATTTATCATAGCACAGTGGCAAAGAATTGGCAAGAAAGTACAGACTGTCATTGCAAAACAAAATTATAGATGTTATGATGAAAATGTTTTGTGTCTGCCGATAGGCAGCGTGTAAAAAAAGAAAATAAGAGGTATGAAAATGAAATCAAAAGAGAATGCAACGATCGGAAATATTTACCGGTTGAATGGGCGTGTGCCGTTGCTGAAGGCAATTCCTTTCGGCCTGCAGCATGTGCTTGCAATGTTTGTATCGAATCTGACACCAATCACCATGATCGGTCTGGCTTCCGGTTTAAGCGGTAAGGAACTGGCGGTTTTGTTACAGAATGCTATGTTTGTTGCAGGTATTGCGACATTGATCCAGTTATATCCGGTCTGGAAAGTCGGTGCAAAACTTCCAATCGTTATGGGTGTAAGTTTTACCTTTGTGACAATCTTGAGTTACGTGGGTGGCACCTACGGCTATCCGACGATGATAGGTGCGGTTCTGGTCGGAGGTGTCTGCGAAGGCTTCCTTGGTCTGTTTGCAAAATATTGGAAACGGTTTATTACGCCGGTAGTTTCCGCATCGGTTGTTACTGCAATCGGATATTCCCTGTTTACCGTTGGTGCCCGTTCTTTTGGCGGTGGTTATACGGATGAGTTTGGCTCGGTACAGAATCTGATTCTTGGTGTTGTGACACTGGCAGTATGCCTGATCTTTAACGCAGTGGCAAAAGGATATTTAAAACAGCTGTCTGTGCTGGCTGGTCTGATCGTAGGTTATATCATTGCTTTGTGCATGGGACAGGTCGATCTGTCCGGAATGTTGGATGGCGGACTGATTTCACTGCCACATCTGCTTCCGTATCGTCCGGAATTTAATCTGAGCGCGATTATTTCCGTAGTCATTATTTTTATGGTATCTGCAGCAGAGACGATTGGAGATTCCACAGCACTGGTTTCCGGAGGTCTGGGACGTGAGATCACAGAAAAAGAGATTTCCGGTGCGCTTGCCTGCGATGGATTTGCAAGTTCCATTTCCGGATTATTCGGATGTCCGCCGGTTACTTCTTTTAGCCAGAATGTTGGTCTGATCAATATGACAAAAGTAGTCAACCGTTTTACCATTATGACAGGAGCGGTATTTATGATTCTGGCAGGTCTGTTTCCTCCAATCGGTAACTTTTTTGCAAGTTTGCCACAGTCCGTACTGGGTGGATGTACGATTATGATGTTTGGTACGATTATGATCAGTGGTATTCAGATGCTGGCAAAAACAGGATTTTCACAGAGAAATGTGACAATCGCAGCGTTATCACTGGCCATCGGTATTGGATTTACATCTACCAGTGAGGTGGAAATCTGGAATATTTTCCCTCAGATTGTGAAAGATGTATTTTCTGCAAACTGCGTAGCGGTAGTATTTGTAGTGGCAATCATTTTAAGTCTGATTCTGCCGAAAAATATGGAGATTGATAAAATCAGTGAATAGCGTGGGCGCGTTTTATGAAATTTTATACGCGGGAGTGCGTGATAACGTACCTTGTTTTCAAGTGAAATAAATGTTTTGAAAAACAGCTGGATAAATGTGAGGAAAAAGATATGAATACAATTTTATTCGACATGGATGGAACCTTACTTGATACAGAAAAATATTACCAGAAAGCCTGGAAGCAGGCGATTTCTGATGCCGGATATGAACTGGATGCGACAGAAGTTTTGAAATTGCGCAGCCTTGGACGCCCCTTTGTACTGAAACAGTTTCGGGAATGGTTTGGAGAAGACGTGGATTACTGGGCAATCCGTGATCACAGAAAAGAACTGATGAAAGAATTTCTGGCAGGGAAAGTGCCGTTGAAACCGGCTGTGCCTGAAACATTACAGGAATTGAAAAACAGAGGGTATCGGCTGGCTGTTGTTACGGCAACTGGAGAAGAACAG
>CABRZK010000156.1 GCA_902475415.1 uncultured Eubacterium sp. | reverse complement strand
AGTTGCCTTAATTTTAGAACTATATATTGCGTTGTATATTGTCAAATATCCTTTATCTGTCAGATTATCTCCTATTTCCGTAAACGCCGTTTTTGTAATTGTAGGATTTGATCCCTCTGATCCTTGATACCAGATAACAGACACTTTACTTCCTGTTCCAAGCAATTTTTGAACAAAGGAATCTGCTGCACTTCTTATATCAGTCAACGATTTTCCTTTTTCTTCCATGGAACCACTAGCATCTAAAACAAGTACAACACTTGCTGATTCAGCTTCTTTTCCCGGATCACTACCAGTTGTTGCTGCACTCAGATTAATCCGATATTCTCTCTTATTATAATCTGTAACTGTAACTGTTTTATCCTGTTCAAGACCATTAAGAATTTCTTCCTGCTCTGACTTATTTGTGATTACATATACATTTGAACCGTCTTTTGAGATTTCTGTTCCATTCTTTTCGATTGTATATCTTCTGTTTGTAACATTAATTGTCCAAGTGTCTGTAGATCTTATATAGCCATTCGGAGCAGTTTTCTCTCTCATGGTATAGGTACCATCCAGAAGTTTGAACGTTACCATTCCATCTGCATCAGATGTTGCAGTATACTTTGTGCTGTTTGTGGTATTATCAATGATTTCAAACTCAGCTCCTGCCAAAGCCGTACCGCTTTCAGAAGTTTTCTTAAAGGATATTGCTGTTTTTTGTACCTGCTGTTTATTAATAAGCATTCGATACATACCACCGCCAACCGCATAATCATCCGCAAAAACATCAATCACATGATTTCCACTATTATATACACTCTGGATAATTGCACCTGCATTATCTTCAGCAACTGGCATGTTCCAACCATCTGTTAAAGTTGTAAGACCTGTTTTTATTTTATCCTGACTTGCCGGTGATCCTACTCGTTCATTAAAAGCAAATAATTTTCCATTTTGGTTTCTTGTTCCACTCCAGAATGCTAAATAATCCATATAATTATCAGCATTTAAAGTTGTATCTTTCGGATAAATAAATACCCACATGTTATCATTAATATACAACTTCTCGTTGCTGACTACCTGACGAATTGTATAAGAATAATCATTTGGATCACCGTTTCCTATATCAAATGTTCCTTGGAAACGATATACATATTCTGGATATATTGGGGTCTTCTGTCCATCTTCATGTCCATCTACCCATGTCGCAGAATCATATAATTTATCTCCATATATTGTCACTTGTTCTTTAGATAAATAATTAGTGAAATTATGACTTTTTTTACGAGATCCATCCCATACTTTAGTTGAATCCGAATCAAACTCACTTAATCCAGAAACCGTACTCCACCAAGTTTTATTTGTATCCGTCGTTGATGAATTCGCCGTATTGGTCTGAGTATCTACTGGTTGAAGTTCAATGTTAGCTTTTATACCGGATGTTGCTCTCTTCCAATCAGTTATCGGGAGATTTCCGTTTGTTGTTCCTTCTACTTCATCAAGCATGGAACTCAAATAACTTTTGTATGTACTTTCGTTCACGCTTTTACTATCAACAGTATTAACCGTACCATCATAGGTGCCACTTTGCCCAGGCCAGTCTTTCACTAAGAACATGTTCCGATCATACTTTCCATCTGTATTAGCATATGTAGCAATTTCATTCTCATCTGCAGCATTTTCTTCTGCCAGTTGCAGATCTGATTCGTCTGTTGCATCATCACTGTCGGTATTTTCCTCTGCAGCTGTTTCTATTTTTTCAAACACACCATAAACAACTGTCTCAGCACCAAATGTCTGTGCTGTAAACTGTAATCCACCGTTTTCATCTGCGGTGGCATCCATCAGAATCGGTGTATTCTGTCTGTCATCTGCGAAAGCCATTACATTCTGTGTATCAATACTTGTTCCTGACACATGGAATGTGATTGGCTGCTGAGGTATCTGCTTTTCACCATTTACATAAAATGTAACGTCGCACATTACATGATTATTGATTGCATATCCGGTCACGCCCTCAGTTTCCATCTGCTGCTGTACACGGTTCAGCACGCCGGCTTCTCCGGAATCCGGTTCTACTTCCATCTGTATATTGGCATCTGAGGAATTCGCAAAGAATGCACCTTCCGGAACATCGGCTGTCAGTGTGCCGATCTGCTCACCGTTTGCATTTTTAATCACTCTTTCCAGGCTTGTCGCCGAACATGCCACGGACTGAAGTCCGACATTTTCATTTGCGAAGGCTGCTATTCCTGTACTCAACACCAGCACCATGCAAAGTACCAATGCTAATATCCGTTTTTTCTTTGTATGTTTCATGGCGTCCTCCTTTTATCTTTATCGCTGCCGTGATTATTTTTCTTTTCTAACGCTCCATCTATCAGCTTTAGCAGTTCCAGCGCGCTTCGAAAGTACTCCTCGCGCTGCTCATCTACCCAGGTAACGCTGCCCTGCCAGGTGGCATTCTGCTGATTCATGACTTTTACTATAAATGTCTCTGTCTTTTTCTGTCTATCACTCATCCAAGTACCGTCTTCTCACTTTCTGTCTGCTCTGTCACTCATTGTCTCTTTTTGTCTTTTACTTTATATTGGTATTTTATCTTATCTACCATTACAAAAAGCATTACTTTTCGACTTAACTATTAATTTTTTTTATGTTTTTTGCATTTTTTGTAATTTTAGTAATGAAACGTAATGTTTTGCTGATAATGGTTAGACTTTCCTTTCAACTTTATTTTATATATTTTTCCCACTTTTTTCAAGGTCATTTTTTCGACAAAAAAGTGCCTCCTGTGCAATTTTTACGATGCATTTTTTGCTGATTACTTTTTGGTCTTATAAAATTTGTATATTTTTTTTATGATTTTTTTCTCATCATTGTGAACACTTACATGCGCGGATTTGATATTATAATAACCGTAAAAACCCCCAATACATTATAAGTTTTTTGCTACCCCCATAGTAAAAAATACCTTCTCCTTAAGAAGACAGCCGTTCGGATTTGGCTGTCTTTTTTATTTTTTACAAAAAGGTGTAAGAACTCCATCGTTTTTCTTCGACGGAGTTCTTACACCTTTTTCTTCTATTATAATACTATTTGATTCTGGGTTCTTACTCGGTCGGTTTCAGAGCAGTTTTCTTGATATGTTTTCCAATAATCTCAGACACATCACTGACTGTGATAAATGCAGAAGTATCTATTTCCTTGATCAGTTTTTTTAATTCATAGATTTCCAGACGATTCAATACACAGTACAATACGACTTTTTTCCCGCTGATCAGTCCCTCTCCTTCCAGCATGGTCACAGTTCTGCCCAGTCTCTGGTAAATCTGATCCGCGATTTCTTTTCCCTCGTCGGTAATGATCATGGCTGCTTTGGCCTGTTCCAGACCGGTCTCTACCTTATCAATAATCCGGGATGTAATAAAATAAGTAAGAAGGCTGTACATTGCCCGGTCAAATCCGAACAGCAATGCCGCTATGATATAGATAATGACATTGAAGATCAGAACCGTCTGGCCCACAGGAAGTTTGAATTTGCGGTTCAGCAGAATAGCTACCGTCTCTGTGCCATCCAGGCATCCTCCGAAGCGAATGACCAGACCGACACCTGCACCCAGGATCACACCTCCGAAGCACACTGCCAGAAGATACTGATCGGTCGCATTAACCCATGGAGCAAATACTTCCAGGAAGATGGAAAACATCGCCATGGCGTAGCCGGATTTTACAATAAAGGTCAGCCCCAGATTCCGGGAACCGATCAGAAGAAATGGAATGTTCAACACAATGGTCAGAATACTTAAGGGAATGTGCGTCAGATTGTTGACCATGATGCCGATACCAATGACTCCGCCATCCAGGATCGTGCATGGCACCAGAAATTCTTCAATGGCAAATGCCGCCACCGCCGATCCAAGGGTCAGCATCAGGAAATCCAGGAAAAGTTGCAGTTTCGGGTTCAGTTCTTTCATTTAAAGTCCTCCTTGTTGATGTCTTTTATTGTGTCAGTTTGTCTTTTTCTATTGCTGATCCGCAATCAGGCACAAACAGGAAACACGTTATTATTTTCATTGATGATTCCATTTACCCAGACATCCGAATGCTCAGGCAAATGAAAAACAGGCAGGAAAAATAAGCGTCTTTGCTCTTTCTCCTGCCTGTGTTTTCTCTGCTTATTGTTCTTCGCAATTGAAGCAGGGACTTTTTTAATCTTTTTTTGCAGCAATCTGTAGTTGATCCTTCATCTGCAGATTGCTTTTTAGCATATGTCGATTATTTAGGAATCGCTGTACGAATAGCACTAATACTAAATTGTTCCAGATTTATCTTCCAGTTCCGGCGTTCCGCGCATCTGAATCAGCGGACCGCCTGTTTTTTCAATATATGCTTCTGTGATCGTAACAGCACCGATATTGTCATCTTTCGGGATCTCATACATGATATCCAGCATAAATTCTTCGATAATAGAACGTAATGCACGGGCTCCTACATTTTTCTCTTTGGCACGTTTTGCAATGGCGCGTAACGCTCCATCGTCAAACTCCAGTTTTACTTCATCCATAGCAAGCAATTTCTGATACTGCTTGATGATCGCATTTTTCGGCTCTTTCAGAATCTGCACAAGCATATCCTCGGATAAAGCATCCAGTGAGAACAGAATCGGCAGACGTCCGATAAACTCCGGAATCATGCCGAATTTACGGATGTCTTCTGTGGTCACCTGACGAAGCAGATTTTCTTCTTTGTCATATTTGTCCTTCAGGTCTGCCTGGAAACCGATGGAAGCGTGCTCATTCAGACGCTCCTTGATGATATCCTCCAGTCCCGGGAACGCTCCGCCGCAGATGAATAAGATATTGGATGTGTCGATGGTTGTCATCGGAACCATGGCATTTTTGCTGGTTGCTCCGATCGGCACTTCGACTTCTGCGCCTTCCAGGAGTTTCAGCATTCCCTGCTGTACGGACTCTCCGCTGACATCACGCTGTGTCGCATTTTTCTTCTTTGCCAGTTTATCAATCTCATCGATAAATACGATACCACGCTCTGCTTTTTCCACATCGTTGTCTGCTGCTGCCAGAAGTTTGGACAGTACACTCTCGATATCATCGCCTATGTAACCTGCCTCGGTCAGGGATGTAGCATCTGCGATGGCAAGCGGCACATCCAAAAGTTTTGCAAGTGTTTTAACAAGGTAAGTCTTACCACAACCGGTCGGTCCAACCATCAGCATGTTGGATTTTTCGATTTCCACACCATCGGCATTTGCTTCTGCACCGGCTGCCACACGTTTGTAGTGATTGTATACAGCCACGGACATTACTTTTTTCGCATAATCCTGTCCGACTACATAGTCATCCAGACTTGCTTTGATCTTGTGTGGTGCCGGTATCTTGCGGATATCCAGTACCGGCTCTTCTGCTTTTTTCTCTTTCGGTTTTTTCTTCTTTACTTTCTGCTGCTTACCAAATGGCAGATCAGACATGTTGACGAATTGAATGTTCGGCATCTTTCCGCTGGAAAGCATATCGCCGATGTTGATATCCCCCAGTCCCGGGATTCCAGGAATCTGGCTCATGCTGTCAAAGGTCTTCTGCATGCAGTCCTGGCAGATGGCCATATTCGGTGCCACATGGATCAGTTTGCCTACTTTGCTTGCCGGGCGTCTGCACATGGCGCAGAATTCGTCAAATTCATCACTTTTTTCCTGTTCATCTGCATGGTCATCATTTACGACTTCTCCGGTCTCTACCGGGGTGTCTGTAGTGTCTGTCTGTTTCGTTTCTTCAGATACAGACTGTTCTGTTTTTTCCTCTGTATCTACTTCTCTGTAATCGTTATCTATCATAAGAGGTTCTCCATTCCTTTGTATTTGTCCTCAAAAATGCCGCTTAGACCCCTTTATCTTACCATAGATGGACGGTTATTTTCAACTACTGTGGCCTCATTTTAGAAAAGGTTTATGGTTTACGCCAAAACAGCCACCGGATTGGTGGCTGTTCTGGTTATACATGTAGGTTAATATAAAATTATCAGACTTCTAAGCTTCTGCAAGCCATTTCTGTATTGTCTCGACACTGGTCTTCGTCATTTTTGCAATCATTTCGATGCTCATGCCTT
>CABRZK010000155.1 GCA_902475415.1 uncultured Eubacterium sp. | reverse complement strand
CGGTTCATACCCGCAGTGTCGAGGGTTCGAATCCCCCTCTCGCTACTTAGAAGCCTGTAAGATTTTCTTACAGGTTTTTTGTTTTTTAAATTTCTGAAAATGGTGTATAATGTAAATAGTAATTTTGCCAAAAGAGCGCTTAACGATAAGGAGCGTCCTTGAAATGAAAAATAAAAACAGGGGGGAAGACAGGATGGATCGTTATTTGGAAAATATAGAACATAAAGCGGCGGTGTTATGTGATGCATTGCCATACATCCGTGATTTTGTACAAAAAATTGTTGTAATAGAATATGATTGTGTGGAATGGCTTTCCGGTGTGCAGGAGAAGAAGCTGATCAAAGATATTGTGTTGTTGAAGAGCATCGGTGTAATTCCAATCGTAGTACACCGTACACAGATGGGCGTGGACAAATTTCGTGAAAATAAACGTATTGCAAAGCTGCTGGAAATGTATGATACGAAAGCAATCGGTGTATGTGGTGTGGATATAGAAACCATCCAGATGATGATTGATAATGATTATATTCCGGTTATTGTACCGAATGATATCGATAATGAGATGGAATATATCGATCCAAAGGATACCGCACTGGAAATTGCGGTAAAAATGCAGGCGGACAAACTGATTTATCTGTCCCGTTATCCGGGAATTTATACGGATGAGACACGCAGTGATGTATATCCACGCATTACGGCGGAGGAAGTAGAAGAACTGAAAAAAACAAGAAAATTCCCGGAAGATTTTATGGATTACCTGAATCACTGTATGGATGCAGTACATCAGGGGGTCAACAGGGCACATATTCTGGATGGCCGGATCGAACATGTACTTCCAATTGAATTTTTCAGTATTGACGGTGCGGGAACGGTCGTGATTCAGGATGAGCAGAAGCTTTATCAGCATGAATTGTAGAAAATTTAAGGAATATCTGTAAAAATGCGAAAGAACTGTTTTTGCCAGAGGCAGGTAATTGAACAAAAAACATAATAATACAAAAGCCGGAAGTGTATTTTCAAAGAGGCAGAAGAGTGCCTGGAAATACACTTCCGGCTTTTTGGGTAACACAGACCAATAAGATCAATCTGCTGTCTGATGACATAGCTTACAGGAAAATGACATGTCTGTGTGAATATCTGTGATCAGGTCATATATTTGGCCAGATAGGAAGCAAGAAATCCCATATGGCGTTTTCTTGCAGCTTCAAAACCATCAATTTTTTGCTCTGGTGGAAGCGAGTTCTGTAAATCCTCTGCCCGGTTGGAGAGCAGGTAGGATTTAATGATCAGCTGATCAACCTGATGGCGGCGTCTGCCATCTCCCGGGGTAGTACGGGCACCGAGATCCGTCAGTTGCTTCCTCAAGTTTCGCAGTAATTCAAAGAGATACTGCATCTGTTTTTGCATCCGGACCGGGAAAATATAGCGGTTGGAAAGCAGTGCGATTCCTCCACCGAGTAACGTGTAAATCAGACGTTGCGTCAGTACGATGGGAACGTTGCTGTCGATGGACTGCAATGCCAGAGCGGAGCAGGTGATAAAGGCAACGGTAGGACCATACCCGTCAGCTGCGTAAATCATAAAGTTGGCAATGGTCATGATGATGACTCTGGAGGAAAAATCCGGAAACACAGTAAATAGTATAAAGCACAGTATAATACCTGCCATAGTGCCAAACACACGCTGTCGTACACGTTGCACTGTATGTTCTGTAAACGGAATCATCATGAAAAATACAGAAATAACGAGCCAGTAAATATTGTTGGTCTGCCACAGATAGGAAAGTACCAGACAGGGTGTAAGGATGATTACCTGTCTTAACGCAAAACGGAGTCTCATGTTGCGAAGATCCGGCTTACGGATCCGGAAATTCAGACGATGATAATCTGAAGATGGTTCAATACTTTGAAACTGTGCGTAAAATTTTGCATAAATATCTCTGGCGGTGTGTCTGTTGTCATCCTCCTCCGGATGATCTGTCAGATAGTTCAGAATCTGAAAAACAAGAACAAAACGGCAGTACCAGTTCACTTTCCCTTTCGGGCGCAGGCTTGCACGATTGGCGGAATAAATTTCTCTGCTGATGTCCTGGTTGATTTTACATAGCTCTTTGTGCAATGCAGGGATATGATCCTGTGCAGCAGCTTTCCGGGACGGAAAAACGGTTGCGTGATTGCCGGACGAAGTTTGTGCAGTTTCTGGGCTTGCGGTAGTATCTTCGACAGGGGATTCCGGCTGAGTCAGTAATGTATCGCATATCTCAAAACCCTGCACGATCAATGCTTTTAAATGATCCTGTCCGGTATTTTTCCGGGAGAGCATCCATGCAAATAAGAATACAATGCCGAAACTTGCCAACAGAGCCAGCAGACGGTTTCCAAGAGCGGTAACTGTGTGTATCGGTGCAATCTGGAAAAAAATCAGTGCCATGCCGGCAGGAAAATAATTGGTTGGATTATATTCGTCAATCAGCAGGTCGGCAATCCAGAACAGAGCGACTGCATTGATAAGGATGCAGAGCGGCAGATTGATCACTGCGAGAAAGGAAAGAACAGCCATGATCATGTAGACGCAAAAGTTTCGGATCAGACATTCGTAATGACTGCACATATTTCGGTAGCGGAGAAAAGACAGGGTCGCAAAGGGACCGATCATTGTATTTTCCATACCAAAAAAGAAATATGTGATAAAAAATATTAAAGTTGCGACAATTGTCGGGGCGATGGCACCCTGCAACATTTTTTTCTTCTTTTCTGAAAATTTCAAAAAAATCACCTCATATTGATTTTAAAAAGAAAAAAACGGGAAGTCAATGGAAATTTTATGGGAAGTGTGGTAAACTAAAAACCAAATAGGCTTTATAAAGAAAAAAGAAAAGAGGTGCATACACGCATATGAGAATAGGAATGGGTTATGATGTGCACAAACTGGTGGAAGGTCGCAAACTGATCCTCGGAGGAGTGGAGATTCCGCATGCTCTGGGATTGCTGGGACACTCGGATGCAGATGTGCTGTTGCATGCCATCATGGATGCATTGCTTGGCGCGGCTGCGCTGGGAGATATCGGCAAGCATTTTCCGGATACAGATGAGCGGTATCGGGGCATATCCAGTCTGAAATTGCTGGAGCATGTAGGTGATCTGCTGGAGCAGGAACATTATATTATAGAAAATATTGATGCAACTGTCATCGCACAGAAACCAAAGCTGCGTCCTTATATTGAAGAAATGGAGCAAAATATTGCGGATACACTTCACATTGCAAAAAATCAGGTTAATGTAAAGGCAACCACGGAAGAACATCTGGGATTTACCGGAAGGGAAGAAGGAATTTCGTCTAATGCGGTCTGCATGTTATCTACGATTTATGAAAACAGTGTAGCGGTAGGTGACAGTGAAGGTGGCTGTCCGGGATGCGGAGGCTGCCATTGAGTATGTGCCTGCGATATCTGAAACAGGAAGAAAAAAATGCCAGCAGGCAGCTTTATGAGACTTGTTTCCCGGAAGATACACAAAAATTTGTGGATTATTATTACAGAGAAAAATGTCGGGATAATGAAATTATTGTGCTGGAGCAGGATGGAAGCATTTATTCCATGATACATGCCAATCCGTTTGAGGTCAGTTGCTGCGGGTGTTGCACATGGGTGCATTATCTGGTGGCTGTGGCGACGGATCCCTGCTGCCGCAGAAAAGGGTATATGAGACAGTTGCTGCAGAAGCTGCTGCAGGATCAGTGGAATCGGAAAGAGGCATTTTCTTTTCTGATGCCTGCCAGTCCGGCTTACTACGAACCCTTTGGATTTCGTTATTGGAATCACCAGTGTGTATGGGAATTGGGCAGGAAAGACACAGAAAAACTGCACAGGCGCTGTGAAGAAAAAACAGGAAAAAGGGCAGATGGAGAGGAAGCTTTGCTTGCAGAGGTGTCCAATGAAATCTTGCAGAAAAAATTTGACCTTTACATTCTGAGAGATGCATCGTATTATGAACGGATAAAGAAAGAACAGAAAAGCGAAGATGGAGATGTTGTGTGTCTTTATGACCGGAATGGCAGACTGACCGGAAGCGTTTGTTATTCTATGGAAGACGGATTTGAAACCAGGGAACCTCTGTTTGAACCAGGGACTGTTCTCAGTGGAGAACCGGAGGAGATGCATGTTCAGGAGCGGAGGGAACCGTTGATGATGGGACGGGTGATCCATCTTCCGACATTTGTGAAAATGCTTCGTTTTACAGAAGTGTATGAGGAAACATTGCAGATTAGGGATGAATTATTACCGGATAATAATGGCTGTTACCGGATTTATATAGATAGTACAGGTGGAACGGCAGAAAAAGTAGAACAATGCGAAAATGCCAGAGCCATGGATATAGCAATATTTGGTCAACAAATGTTTGACAGGTTGAAAATATTTGTCAATGAGTTGGTCTGACCATGGAGGTAGAAAGATGTTAAAGTTTGAAGAAATTATCAGTAAATTCCAGGTTGACGGAGAAATTACGGATGTAAGACCTCTGGGACATGGTACCGTCAATCATACGTATGAGATTGTTTGCGGCGGGGAACATTATGTACTTCAGGAAATGAATCATATTGTGTTCAAATATCCGACAGAGGTGATGAATAATCTCTTTCTGGTGACAGAGTACCTTCATGAAGTGATTGAACAGGAAGGCAGGGATCCTCAGCTGGAAGGACTGACATTCATCCGGACCAAAGCCGGAAATCAGCTGCTTCAGACAGAGGCGGGAAGTTATTTCCGTTTATATCGGATGATCTGCTGCGGAGAGGAAATGAAGAAGCCGGAGACTCCGGAGGAGGCGTATGAGGCAGCTAAGGCGGTTGGTGTATTCCACCGGAGAATGCGTGGATTTGACAGCAGCCAGCTTGGAATGACGGTTCCTAAATTACATGATATGAAAAATGCAATGCGACAGTTACTGGACGCAGTGCGGGCAGATATCTGTTTCCGTACATCAGACTGTCAGGAGCAGATTCAGTTTGTGCTGGATCGTTCCAAAAAATTGAATGAGATTCAGGATGCAGTAGAGTCAAAGCAGATTCCAAAACGTGTCACACACAACGATACCAGATACAGTAATGTGCTGATTGACAGTGACAGTAAGAAAGCAATTTGTCTGATTGATCTGGACACTGTGATGCCGGGGGCATCGATTCTTGATTTTGGAGATGCAGTGCGCGCCGGAGCAGCAACCTTTACCGAGGATGAAAAATTTGGCAATATTGAGCTGGATCTGGAACTTTTCCGTGGATATGTGCAGGGATATTGTCATGAGATGGGACGTATCCTGACTGCCAAGGAGAAGGAACTGATGGTTTACGCCGTATGGCTTATGGCCATGGAAAGTGGTATTCATTTCCTGACAGACTATCTGAGCGGAGACAGGAATGTATCCAATTTTTCAGATGAACGTCAGAATTTGTACCGGGCAGTGAATCAGTTTTTTCTGGTACTGGATATTGAGGACAAAAAAGAGCAGATGAATGAGATTGTCGCTGCTGTTTTGATGAAAAAGTAATAGATGAAAGGAGAGCGGGGAAACCTGCTTAAATGAAAGATGAAACTTTACAATACACTGACAAAGCAGAAAGAAGAATTTGTACCTTTAAAAGAGGGAAAAGTAAGCATGTATGTATGCGGACCGACCGTATACAACTTTATCCATATTGGAAATGCACGTCCGATGATCGTATTTGATACTGTCCGCAGATATATGGAATACAAAGGTTATGAAGTAAACTATGTATCAAACTTCACAGACGTAGATGATAAAATTATCAAAAAAGCCATCGAAGAAGGTCGTACCGCGGAGGAAGTGTCCAAACAGTACATTGAAGAATGCAAAAAAGACATGCATGATATGAATGTAAAACCGGCTACGACACATCCGCTGGCTACACAGGAGATTCAGGGCATGCTGGATATGATCAGCACACTGATCGAGAAAGGATATGCTTACGCGGCAGCAGACGGAACCGTTTACTATCGTACCAGAAAATTCAAAGATTACGGAAAACTTTCCCATAAAAATATCGATGATCTGGAAGCAGGACACAGAAGTATTCAGGTAACCGGAGATCTGAAAGAGGATCCGCTGGACTTCGTACTCTGGAAACCGAAAAAAGACGG
>CABRZK010000154.1 GCA_902475415.1 uncultured Eubacterium sp. | reverse complement strand
TTTGAAAGGGACAAAGTAGATTTTAGTCTTTCACTTATTTCTGCTTACACTACTATTATCGGGATCAACTACTTCATTTTTCTAAAATGATTTATATACAAAAACAAGAGCCTTTCAGCTCTTATTTTTGTAGTCCTTAATATTCATTATCCGCTTCTTAATCTTGTTTCAACTGATACGTAGGAACAATTTCCTTTACCATGCTGCGGATTGCATCGCTATCCTGATCTGCAGCTTCCCGCAGTTTGATCAGCTGATGCATGAATTTTTCCTCATCCATATCGATTGGTTTACCGATGTGGATCAGTTTATTTTCGGTTTCCTGAAGTCCTTCTTCATCCATCAGAAGTTCTTCGTAAAGTTTCTCACCGGGACGGAGACCTGTGTATTTGATCTCAATGTCCTCGCCCAGTTTGTAACCGGATAAACGAATCAGGTTTTTTGCCAGATCAGCGATTTTGACAGGCTCACCCATATCCAGGACAAAGATTTCTCCGCCCCTAGCGTAAGCGCCAGCCTGCAATACCAATGATACTGCCTCCGGAATCGTCATAAAGTAACGGATGATGTCCGGATGTGTGACTGTAACCGGGCCACCGGCTGCAATCTGTTTTTTGAATAACGGGATAACGCTTCCGTTACTTCCAAGTACGTTACCGAAACGTACTGCTACGAAGTCAGTATCATAAAAATGATTCAGTGTCTGAACGATCATCTCACACATACGCTTGGAAGCTCCCATGATATTTGTAGGGTTTACAGCTTTGTCTGTGGAGATCAGAACGAATTTCTTTACATGGTAACGTCCTGCTGCGGATGCAGTTTTGTATGTACCGAATACGTTATTTTTGATAGCTTCGTTCGGGCTGTCCTCCATCAGCGGTACATGCTTGTGCGCTGCCGCATGAAAGACTACATCCGGACGGTACTGCTTCATAACGCTGTTGATACGGTGCTGATTTCGTACAGAACCGATCAATACGGTAAGTTTCAACTCTGGGTGTTCCCACTTTAATTTCTGCTGGATTTCATATGCATTATTCTCATAAATGTCAAAGATGATCAGATGTCCTACCTGATGTCCGGCCAGCTGATTACAGATCTCGCTTCCGATAGAACCGCCGCCTCCGGTAACCAGAACTGTCTTTCCTTTGACATAGCCAAGGATCTCATCTAAGTTGACCTTGATTGGGTCACGGCCGAGCAGATCTTCGATTTCTACGTTTCTCAGCTTAGAGACATTTACCTCGCCGTTTAGTAACTGATATACACCAGGTACGGTCTGGATCTGACAGTCTGTCTCTTTGCAGATTTCCAGAATTGTTTTGATGTCTTTTCTGTCTGCAGATGGCATTGCCAGAACGATTTTGTTGATCTTGAATTTCTCCACATTTTCCAGAATTTTGTCACGGCCGCCTGCGATGTTGACCCCATCCAGGTATTTGCCCCATTTACTCTTGTTGTCATCGATGAGGACACACACTTTATCGGTCAGATAGTAACTGCTGCGATATTCACGAAGCAGCACCTGTCCGGCTGCACCTGCACCGATGATCATTATGTTTTTCGGTTCTCCGGCTCCCTCCGGATTTCCATGCATGAGATTCCAGCGACGGAGCAGCCGGTAAGTCATTCGAATTGCTGCAGTAGCACCGAATGTCAATCCCCATCCTACAAAGTAGAAAGAAAACGGCATCGGGATGATACTGATGGAAAATACTACATCAGTAACAACTGCTGCAATCAGGGAAGCAACACATGTACGAAGTACTTCTGAAATTCCGGCGTAAGTCCATACGCTGCGGTACAGTTTTGCCACGATATAGGCTGCAACGGTCACGATTGCTGCCAGCGCAATATAATATCCATATCCTACCAGATATTGCTCAGGGATTTTGGAATAGCGCATATCAAATCGTAACAGTAAAGCCAGTCCATATGCAATTATTACGGAAAGGATATCCGCAATCATTATCATAAGTCTTTTTTTCATACTCAATCTTCTTCTTTCAATTTCTTTCTTCTTATTCGCCCTTATCTCTTATGTCTGCTTCCTTTTCTGTCATGAGCTTTGTTGTTTTTGCTGAACTGTTCCAGTTCTTTGTCCAGAGGAATCACTGCCAGAACACCTGCTTCCAGGTATTTCTCAATGTCATCCTCATCCTGAATACGGTCGTTGATCAGGAATTTCACGGTATAGATACCACCAACCAGTACAAGGCCAAGTAAGATACCGATGGCCAGGTTTTTGGTCATACCATTATCCACCGGCTCGTCAGCGATCTTTGGTTGCGCGATAACTGTTGCCGGGTTGGTCTGTGTGATCTCTGCCATCTGTTCAGATGTCTTGGTTGTCACTGTCTCTGCAATGGTATATGCCACATCAGGATCTGCATTTAATGCAGAAATCTCAAGGATTCGCGTATTGTCCTGTACTTTGACAGTAACCATATCTGTGATTTCATCTGTGGTCAGTGCAATGTTGTTCTCTTCCTGAACAGCTTTTGCTACTTCTTCCATTACAGCATCACTGGTTGCAATGACACTTAAGTCCTCGATCAACTGTGTACCGATCTGGAAGTCAGAGGTAGATGCCGTTGCATTGTTGTTTGTCTCAGCGGTTCTTGAAAGTATCAGCAGCATGGATGAAGACTGATACATCGGAGTCTGCAGCAAGGTATAAGCCAGAGCCAGTACTCCGCCAATGACTGCTGCGATCAATAAAGTTTTCCACTTTCCAATCAGATAGGAGAACAGACTTAAGAGGTCAATCTCCATCTCTTTTTCTTCTTTTATATTTGTCTCATTCATTGTCTAAGTTTCCTTTAACTGTGCCTTATTCGTCTATCTCGTTGCCATAACCGTAACCATAGCCGTAACCATAGCCATAGCCGTATTTTTTCTTCTTGGTATTTGCCTTGTTCAGTACCACGCCAATAAAGTTCGGGTTGGCTGTGATCAGCTGCTCCTTTACAATCTGCGCTGCTTTACGGCTGACAACGTTCGGGGAAATGACCATGGCAACTGCGTCTGCGCATTTTGCAATGATTGCTGCATCTACGACCACGCCAAGTGGTGGCGGATCGATAATGACATAGTCAAAGGTCTGCTTCATACCTTCGATCAGAGTCTCAAATCGCTCTTTGCTCAACAGTTCTGCAGGATTCTTCGGAAATCTTCCAGTTGGAATCAGATACAGATTTTTGATATTGGTTGAATAAATAATTTCGGAGGCCGAATTTTTGCCTGCCAGATAATGGCTGAGTCCTGTCTGAGAAGTATGGAATCCCATTCTTTTTGCCAGATCAGAGTTTCTCATATCTGCGTCAATATACAGCACACGGCTTCCGTTCTCTGCCATCATTTTGGCAAGATTGTAGGTAACGGTTGATTTTCCATCATTGGAAGAACAGCTCGTAAACATGAGTACCTTATTTTCTACTCCGGTAAATTCGATGTTGATACGAAGTCTTCGGTATACCTCTTTCATAACAGGAGACAGTGTCGTCTTTTCATTTAACGTCAGTTCTTGCATCTGTTATGCTCCTTTCCACTTCTTTTTCTTCTTTTTCCTTTTTTATCTGTACGTTTGATCTATCTGCTGCTTCAGGATAATGAACGGTGCATCTCATATCCGGCAAATAAACGCTCCGGATTGATACGGAACAGTTTTTCTGCCGCATCTTCTCCGATTTTGCTGCGGATAGTCTTTATGGCTTCTCCCATATGGACATTCCGCGATCCGGTATTGTGCGCATCGCTGGCCACAAAATCGATCAATCCTGCTTCCAGTGCTTTCATGCAATATCTTTTTGCCTTAAACCCACTTTTTCCTATGATACTGTCACAGTTGATCTGCAGTTTTGCTCCCGCTTCTTTTAACTCTGTCAGGAGATCCATGTCTTTCAACAGGCACTGATAACGCTCGATATGCGCCATGATCGGGATGATATCCTCTTTGCGCAGAGCATTGACCACATTCATCAGCGTTCCGAATTTCATTTCATAGCCAAACTCGGTCAGTACTGCGTCTCCGCCCGGCATACGATAACTGTCATCCGGTCCGATCCTCCGCATCATATGCGGATCTGCATAATACTCACAGCCCAGATAGAAATGCATATCAGGGAACTGCTCTGCAAGTGTCTCATACACTCTGGCAAACACAGCTGCTTTCTCTTCCTGCGCAACTTCAAACATGCCGCGTCTGTAATGCGGGGTAAATACGATATGTCGTATGCCCTGGTCATGCTCGTTTTGTACTAATTCCAATGTCTCCTGCAGGCTGCCGGATCCATCGTCCACGCCCGGAAGTATGTGATTGTGTATATCCCAGTATCCTGTCATAGATTGTCACTCCTTGTCGAAATAATAATCAAACACACTTATGATATATATTTTTAGTCACATTGTCAATGGACAAATGTACTTACTTCTCCTGTCACCACCTACTTTTATTTGTGCATTTGGTTTCATTTTACCCCCCCCCGATGGTTTTTGTCAATCTGTGGAGAACAATTGTCATCCCTGGACATCCTGCGTCTTTCATTAAAAAAGGAACCTCATATTTCAATGAGATTCCTTTGATGTAACATATATATATGTCGCATGATTGTATTTTTATCAATACATCTTGTTTTTTATTTTTTCAGTGGATATTTCTCTGTCAGTGCATCTACGATGGCACGGGCCTTTGCCACGCCTTCTTCGCCTTCTTTGATCACGATGGAGATTGCTTCTGCAATCTGGTCCATATCCTCGGTGTTCATGCCTCTGGATGTAACAGACGGTGTACCGAGACGGATGCCGCTTGTGACAAACGGAGATTTCGGATCATTTGGGATGGTGTTTTTATTTGCTGTAATATGCGCCTCATCCAGAAGTTTTTCGATGGCTTTTCCTGTCAGGTCAAACGGTGTCAGATCTACCAGCATCAGATGGTTGTCTGTACCGCCGGATACGATCTTGATACCACGGTTCATCAGGCCTGTGCACAGTGCCTGTGCGTTGTCGATGATTCCCTGCTGATAAGTTTTGAAACTATCCTGAAGTGCTTCTTTGAAGCATACAGCTTTGGCTGCGATGACATGCATCAGCGGTCCACCCTGAATGCCCGGGAATACTGCTTTATTAAAGTTGAAGTTGTTTTTCTCCATGGATTCTTTGGATACCAGAATCATACCACCTCTTGGTCCGCGCAGCGTTTTATGTGTTGTAGTCGTAACTACATCTGCATAATGGATTGGGCTTGGGTGAAGTCCTGCTGCTACCAGACCTGCGATATGTGCCATATCTACCATGAGGTATGCGCCACATTTATCTGCAATCTCACGGAATCTCGGGAAATCAATGGTTCTTGCATAAGCACTTGCGCCTGCAATGATCATTTTCGGTTTGCACTCCATGGCAATTTTTTCTACTTTATCGTAATCGATGAAGCCTTCATCGTTGACACCGTAAGGTACGATGTGGAAATAAGTTCCAGAGAAGTTGACAGGGCTTCCGTGTGTCAGATGTCCGCCGTGATCCAGGTTCATTCCCATAACGGTATCACCCGGCTGCAGTAATGCAAACTGTACTGCCATGTTGGCCTGTGCACCGGAATGCGGCTGTACGTTGACGTACTCTGCGTCAAATAATTCTTTTGCACGCTCAATAGCAAGGTTCTCTACGATATCGACACACTGGCATCCGCCGTAGTAACGTTTTCCCGGGTATCCTTCTGCATATTTATTTGTCATGATGCTTCCCTGTGCTTCCATGACTGCGTCACTGACCCAGTTCTCGGATGCGATCAGCTCAATATGGCTGTTCTGACGGTCCAGCTCTGCCTCGATCGCTGCAGCTACATCTGCATCAACTACTTTTAATTCTTCTAAATTCATCACTTTTTCCTCCTGTTTCGTAGGTACTCAACTCCGTTTGTCTGATAGCTGTCATCCAATCCGGTTATACATCATTGACGGGATTGTGATTCTGGCTTGTTCTGTCAGACAACTTAATTGTTATAATAGCCCAGATTTTGACGGATTGCAAGATTAAAGTAAAAAATCCCATTGGCTGCTAACTGATTACTGCCAATGGGGTTTTCGGGTGGAATGAATTCTAGTACAGCGTTTCTTAAATAAGTACCATATAGAACGCAGGATGTTTTTACA
>CABRZK010000153.1 GCA_902475415.1 uncultured Eubacterium sp. | reverse complement strand
ATTCCTGCTCTGGCAGTAGTTGTATTTGGCGTTATGCTGGCATGCATTCCACTGTACCGTAAAGTACAGAACCGACTGGATAAAGTACTGGGACTGACCAGGGAAAATTTGACGGGTGTCCGTGTTCTGCGTGCATTCTGCAAAGAAGAAGAACAGGAAGCAGAGTTCCGGCAGCAGAATCAGACACTGACAGATACCCAGAAATTTGTAGGTCGCATCTCTGCATTGCTGAATCCTCTTACTTATGTGATCATCAATGTGGCAATCATTGCACTGATCTGGGTGGGAGCCATCCGGGTAGATCTGGGTATCATTACCCAGGGAGCAGTAGTGGCTCTGTATAACTATATGTCTCAGATTCTGACGGAGCTGATCAAGCTGGCAAATCTGATTATTAACATTACAAAATCTGTGGCATGTGGTAATCGAATTCAGTCTGTTCTGGAAGTAGAACCGAGTATTGAAGATGGCAATCTGGATTCAGCCGATGAAAAAGCGCAGCTGACCGGGCAGTTCGAAGCTGTTTCGACATTGCCGCAGTCAGAGCGCGGAGAGGAAAAAGAGGCATCCGCATATAATGTGGTATTTGATCACGCAGGCATCCGCTATCCGCAGGCAGCTCAGGAAGCGGTCAGCGATATTAACCTGAAGGTGCGCCAGGGAGAGACCATCGGAATTATCGGAGGAACCGGTTCCGGAAAATCCTCACTGGTGAACCTGATTCCACGTTTTTACGACTGCAGTTCCGGTGCGGTCTATGTGGATGGAAAAAATGTTCGTGACTATGGTCTGACAGAGCTGCGAGATAAAATCGGTGTCGTTCCACAGAAAGCTGTACTGTTTGCAGGAACCATCCGTTCCAATATGCAGTGGGGCAAGCCAGATGCCACAGAGGAAGAAATCTGTGCAGCTCTCGAGGTCGCTCAGGCAAAAGATGTGGTAGAAAAGAAGGAAAAAGGACTTGATACAGAAGTGGAGCAGGGAGGTAAAAACTTCTCCGGCGGTCAAAGGCAGCGTCTGACCATTGCCCGTGCTCTGGTGAAAAATCCGGAAATTCTGATTCTGGATGACAGTTCTTCTGCACTGGATTTTGCAACAGATGCAGCACTTCGTATGGCAATCGGCGCCATGGAGCACAAACCAACCTTATTTATTGTGTCACAGAGAACATCATCCATTCAGTACGCAGATAAAATTGTGGTGCTGGACGATGGAGATGTCGTTGGAATTGGAACCCATGAGGAACTGCTGACATCCTGTGAAGTATATCGGGAAATTTATGATTCTCAGTTTAAGAAAAGTAAGTAGCAGGAAACGAATGTGTTTCAGAAATCTTCCAAAGGGTGAAAACGGATCAGAATGACCTGTTTACAAAAGATTCCGGGAGTACATGTTAAAAAAGATGTTATACGAGGAGGGAGACTTGTGAAGAAATCAAAATCTCAGATGAGTACACTCAAAAAAGTACTTCAGTATATCGGAACATACCGTTTCTGGATGTTTGCATCGATTCTTCTGGCAGCGGTGACCGTAGCACTGACCCTGTATATTCCGATTCTGGTTGGACGTGCCATTGATTTCATTATAGATCGCGGAAATGTAGATTTTGCGAATATTACAAAACTTTTGATCGAGATTGCAGTGCTGGCTGTTGTTACAGCTGTGCTGCAGTGGATCATGAATACTATTAACAATAAGGTAACTTACCAGGTAGTACGTGATGTGCGAAACCAGGCATTTACCAGAATTCAGAAAATGCCGCTGAAATATCTGGATGCACATTCTTATGGAGAAATTGTAAGCCGTGTGATCGCGGATGTGGATCAGTTTGCGGACGGACTGCTGATGGGATTTACCCAGTTGTTTACCGGCGTGGTAACGATCATCGGAACGCTGATCTTTATGCTGACGATTCATCCGGGTATTACACTGGTAGTTGTCGGACTGACACCGATTTCACTGTTTGTGGCCCGATTTATTGCAAAACGAACCTATGATATGTTCCGGCTTCAGTCAGAAACGAGGGCAGAACAGACCGCACTGATCGATGAGATGGTTGGAAATCAGAAGGTTGTGCAGGCATTTTCCCACGAAGATGAGGCGTTGGAGCAGTTTGATGAGATTAACGGACGTTTGCAGAAATGTTCTCTGCGTGCGACATTTTTCTCTTCCCTGACCAATCCATGCACCCGTTTTGTAAACAGTCTGGTATACGCGGGAGTGGCATTGGCAGACGCGTTATCGCAGGCGGTATGTCCGTCGGAGGACTTTCCTGCTTCTTAAGCTATGCAAATCAGTATACAAAACCTTTTAATGAGATTTCCGGTGTCATTACAGAGTTACAGAATGCTCTGGCCTGCGCGGCACGTATCTTTGAACTGATCGAGGAAGAGGTGGAAGTTCCGGACGATGCAGATGCCGTAGTGCTGCATGAGGTAGATGGAAAAGTAGATCTGAAAGACGTGGATTTCTCTTATCTGCCGGAGCAGAAACTGATTGAAAACCTGAATTTGAATGTAAAACCGGGACAGACCATTGCAATTGTAGGCCCGACGGGATGTGGTAAGACGACACTGATCAATCTGCTGATGCGTTTCTACGATGTCAATGCAGGGGCAGTGTGTGTGGAAAATCAGGATATCCGTCATGTGACACGCCACAGCCTGCGAGAAAATTATGGTATGGTATTGCAGGATACCTGGCTGCAGGCAGGTACGATCCGGGATAATATCCGTATGGGACGCCCGGATGCAACCGACGAAGAAGTCATTGCAGCTGCAAAAGCATGTCATGCCCACGGATTTATCAAACGTCTGTCGGAGGGCTATGACACCGTGATCGGAGAAGATGGCGGAAGCCTGTCACAGGGACAGAAACAGCTGATTTCCATTGCCCGTGTCATGCTCTGTCAGCCGCCAATGCTGATTCTGGATGAGGCAACATCCTCCATTGATACCAGAACGGAGATCAAGATCCAGGATGCCTTTGCAAAACTGATGAAAGGCCGGACAAGCTTTATCGTGGCACACCGCCTGTCAACCATTCAGAATGCAGACAGAATTCTTGTCATGAAAGACGGAAGTATCATAGAGCAGGGAAATCATGAAGAACTGCTGGCGCAGAAAGGGTTCTACTATAACCTGTATAACAGCCAGTTTGCTCATTAAATTTTTCTTTTTTCCCTTATGCAGAATCCGTCCTGTGGAAATTTTGTAAGTAATATAATAAAAATCGAGAACTCTTTTCTCTGCCGCTGGTCACTCGTTACCTTCGCTTTGCTTCGGTTTTATGAAAAAAGAGTTCTCGTTTTTTATTGTTAATCTTCCTGTACAAATTGAATGTCTACGCCGTTTGGATCTTTGACGAAGAAGAAACGTGCGTGTGGATTCGGGGAGATCATTGGTCCCGGTTTCAGTCCCAGTTCTTCTTTCTTTTCATATTCTTTATCGATATCTTCGACTTCAAATCCTATGGAAATGCCGCCGCCATAGTAAGCGGCTCCCGGATTGTGTACCAGTTCCACACAGGTACCACCGGACTTGTCAGACATAAATACAATCTGGTGTTCCGGATTATCCCGCATATCACGCTGGATTGTCAGACCGACCTGTTCTTCATAGAAACGGACGGATTCATTTAACTGTTTTGTCATAATGGTTACATGCATCATTCGCATCGTTTTTGCCCTCCAATAAAATAAAATATATTCTGGAAACCATAATAAGTACCACAATAAGTAGCAAATGAAATGTTGTTCTGTATGTGTGGTTATGTATGGCGCCTTTTTAGAAATCACCGGGCAGTTTTACAAGAGTTTTTGGATAGCGGACAGAAAAGCATCCACATCTTCTTTGGTGGTTCCCCAGGCTGTGACCAGACGGATTGGTATCATACCGTCTTTTTCCGGTGCCCATTCATAGAAAAAGAAATTTTTTTCCAATTCTTTGACAACATGAGTCGGAAGAATCGGGAAAATCTGATTGGTCTGGGAATTCCCAATAAAGGATACACCCAGGTCTGTCAGTGAATGTCGCAGAAGTTCAGCCAGTTTGTTGGCATGAGACGCCATGGAAAAATAGATGCTGTCCATACCACCCTCCAGCAAAGCTTCAAACTGGACACCGATCAGACGGCCTTTGGCCAGCAGTCCGCACTGACGTTTGATCATCCAGCGGAAGTGATCGTTCATAGCATCATTTAAAATGACAAGTGCTTCACCGAAAAGAGCGCCGTTTTTGGTGCCACCGATATAAAAGGCATCACAAAGTGTGGCCAGCTCCTGAATAGACAGGTCATTGTCGCGACAGGTCAGTGCACAGCCGAGTCTGGCACCGTCCACGTAAAGAAACATGTCACGCTCTTTGCATTTTTCAGAAATAGCAGTCAGTTCCGCTTTGCTGTAAATTGTGCCAATTTCGGTAGGCTGTGAGATATAGGCAAGTCGTGGGAGCGGTGTGTGTTCATCCTCATATTCTTCCCATGCTTTGTCAATGAGTTCCGGGGTCAGTTTGCCGTCGACGCCCTCCATAGTGACAACCCGGTGACCGGTTCCTTCCACAGCTCCTGTTTCGTGAAAATAAGCATGTCCGGTGCGTACACTGACGACAGATTCATATGGTCGCAGGCAGGCTGCAATGGTAGTCACATTGCAGGGGGTGCCTCCCACCATCATGTGCACATGACAGTCATGATTGCCAATCAGATCCTGAATCATGTGTGCAGCATGTTCGCAATGTTCATCTAATCCATATCCGTCTGAATGTTCCAGATTTGTTCTGACCAGAGCATCCAGGACCTTTGGATGTGCGCCCTGGCTGTAATCTGAGCGAAAATAAATCATAGTTTCCTCCTCCTGTTATACCCACGGAATCTTCGAAAGAAGAGACGGTGAGTGTATATTTAACAAATATTATATATCATTTGGTTCGTTGATACCATATAATTTTGACTGATATTGACAGGAAAAATGTCCATATGCTAGTACAGCGATTTCTAAATAAGTACCACATATAACTTGCCTATAATTATAAAGTATCTTACTATTCCTTTGATTGTTTTAACATGCAGGATGAAGATGGGGAAAAATACGGTTATGGATATGTTATGCTGGAACGACTGTCCCATTATATGCAGTGTACCTTTTCCTATATTGGATTTGATAAAAGTGCAAAAGAATGTGAGGAAATGCTGCGGAATGGAGAACTGGATATTTATACTGCAGCGAGACGTACACTGGAAAGGGAGCAGGATTTTCATGGATATTCAGATGCCGGTCATGAACGGTATCGAAGCGACCAGACAGATCAAAGCCTTGGGTCGTGCAGACAGCGATGTTCTGATCATTGCCATGACAGCAAATATATTGACCAGAGACAGAAAAATATATCAGGAAGCAGGAATGGATGGCTATATATCCAAACCAATCGATATCAAAGAAATAGAAAAAACATTAAAAAAATATGTTTCCTGACAAAATGTATAAAGAAGTGGCGGAGATATCAGCAATGATATTTCCGCCGCTTTACAACGTTCAATTATTAAGCTACCTGTGGATAGTCGATAAAAGCAATTTTCAGATAAAATGAACAAAAACTGTTGACTAGCATATTTTAACAAGAAGAAAATAAGATTCTTGGGAGATAGGCTTGAAAAAGATTGTAAAAAGAAGTGTGGCAGTACTTATCTGCACCGCCATGGCAGCCAGTTTCGCATTGGCTGGCTGTGGTCAGAAAGAGGAGATGGAGAAGGAAAATAGTGTTTCGGTGGAAGAGGACGTGGCAGATACCGGAAAAAAGCAGGACGAAGGAGAAAAGAAAAATAATGATAATCTGCAGAAAGTGACTTTAAATGAAGTCGCACATTCCATTTTTTATGCTCCGATGTACGTGGCGATTGAGGAGGGATATTTTGAAGAAGCTGGCATAGAACTGGATCTGGTGACAGGATTTGGTGCAGATAAAGTTATGACAGCCGTACTTTCCGGAGAAGCGGATATCGGATTTATGGGCCCCGAGACCACTGTGTATACTGCAAATGAGGGCAGCAAGGATCCGGTCATTAATTTTGCACAGCTGACCCAGCGGGCAGGAAACTTCCTGGTGGCAAGGGAACCGATGGAAGATTTTGAATGGAAAGATCTGGTTGGGGAAGACGTTCTTGGTGGAAGAGCAGGTGGC
>CABRZK010000152.1 GCA_902475415.1 uncultured Eubacterium sp. | reverse complement strand
ATGCAAGACGGTAGGTCGATTTTCGTCATTGGAGCGAGCATAGCTTCGCCTCCGGGAGTGTGTCTGAGCATCCTGCTGGTTTTGCAGGATGGGAGTTCGCGGGAGGAGGCGAAAATCAGCGGCGCAGCGCAAATAGAAAATCGTCCGTGTCTGCATGGATTTCTGGTTCCAGCTTTTTCGCTTTCACCTAAACAGGAATTTAATTGTTGTATTTACGGACCAGTTTCCGAATGTCCTCGTTTTTTCCCATAACGAGCAGATGTTCTTCTTCGTTAAAACGGTAGTTAGCAGGCGGCATTGCCTGGATACCATCTTTGCCCTGGATGGCAACGATGTTGGTATGATATTTGTTGCGGATATCCATATCTATGATTGTTTTTCCAATCCATTCCGGGAGTGGAGCCAGTTCGTAGATAGAAAAATTATTACTGAGTTCAAAGTAATCAAAGATGCTGTCGGAACTGTACTGTACCGCACATTTTTCGGCAATATCCCGATCTGGATAAACGATTTTATCCGCACCGTTACGCAGCAGAAATTTTGCATGTACATCGCGGGTGGCTTTGCTGACCACGTATTTGGCTCCGAGTTCTTTGAGCAGACAGGTAATTTCCAGACTGCTCTGAAAATCAGTTCCAATGCATATAAAGCATTTATCAAAATTTCCAACGCCCAGACTTTTCAGTACCTCTTCTTTGGTACAGTCACCGATTTTGGCATCTGTGACATATGGAAGCAGTGGCTCTAATAGTTCTTCGTTTTTATCAACGATCATTACTTCATTTCCAAGTTTTGCGAGATTCTGGCAGAGATGACTGCCGAAACGTCCCATACCGATAATTAAAAATGATTTCATACAGGTGCTCCTTTTTCTTTCATAAAATACCATAAGTAAAAATTGCTTATGCGCAACATCTAAGTAAATGATAATTTTTTTCCGTTGTTATATAGTTTTTATCCGATGCTGACATGTTCTTTTGGCTGGCGCACATGAGCCAGACGCTTTTTGTCTGTAAAGGACATGGCAAAGGACAGACTTCCCACGCGTCCAAGATACATCAGAAGAATAAGAATGATTTTGGCTCCGGGAACCAGGGAAGGTGTGATGCCTGTGCTCATTCCTACTGTGCTGACTGCGGATACGACATCAAATACGATGGCGGTGAGATCCAGATTCTGCAGCATAGAAATGAGAAATGCGGCGACTACAGCTAACAGCATGTTGGTAGTAAATACAGCAGCGGCTTTGGATACCGTCTCATCTTCCAGGCGGCGTTTGAATATGTTGACACCATCCGTTCTGGTCAGCACGGAGCGCAGATACAGAAGTAACACTGCAATTGTGGTTACTTTCACACCACCGGCAGTGGATCCCGGACAACCTCCGATGAACATCAGAACAATAGTAAGCAGCTGACTGCTCTGACTTAAGGATGCAATGTCCGTCGTGTTGAAACCGGCAGTTCGCGGTGTCACGGCACAAAACAGCGCATTTAAAATGGCCTGTGAAGTACTCATGTCAGCAAACAGTGCATGCCGTTCCAACAGAAAGAAGAGAACGGTCGAACCGGCAGTCAGAATCAGTGATGTGACAAGAACAATCTTGGTGTGTAATGCATATTTGCGGATATGTAATTTATGTTCTTTGATGTCACTCCAGACAAAAAAACCGATACCACCGATCAGAATCAGAGTCATCAGCGTTACACAGACGACCCAGTTGGAATTATATCCGACAAAAGAGGACATTCCAAATGCTCCCATCAGATCAAAACCTGCATTGCAGAAGGCTGAAATGGAGTGGAAAATTCCATAATAAAGTGCCCGACCAAAGGGCATGTCCCGGGCAAAACAGATGGTGAGGATGATGGCACCGATACCTTCAAATAATAAAGTGCCTGTCAGAATGACCCGGGCCAGACGGACGATACCGCCGGTATTTAATACGTTCACACTTTCCTTGAGCAGACCGCGTTGCCGCAAGGTGATTTTTTTCCTGAGAAAAAGGGAAAAACCAAATCCAAAGGTGATAAAACCGAGTCCACCGATCTGAATCAGAATCAAAATGACAAGCTGTCCGAAGACAGACCAGTGAAGATAGGTATTTGTCACAACCAGACCGGTAACGCAGGTGGCGCTGGTGGATGTAAAAAGTGCAGTGAGAAAATCTGTCCAGGTTCCTGTGCGGCTGGCCAGCGGTGTCATCAGAAGAAAAGCACCGATCAGCACAATACAAAAGAATCCAAGGGCGATCATCTGCATCTGCGAGATATTATTTCTAAGTTTTGCAAACATAAAAATCCTCCTGAAATTGCTATCAAGTTAGTATATCACGATTCAGAGAAATATGCTATACTACTGTACAGAAAGTGAGAGAATTACGCTAGAAAATAGAGTTATAATTCACATACGCCATTCGCAAAATACCGGTACCGGGCTTTTCCGTAGCTACGCTACTTTTTTTGCTTATAAAATGGCGGTAGAAGGGAGGAGACATGATGTCAGGAGCAGTAACAGTGGTCTGGTTTATTATTTTGATGGTGATGTTTGTCGGCGGTATCAGGAAAAACAAGAATCAGAAACATCCGTCCGGGCGACAGGGGAAACCGGAGAATACAGACCAACCGGTCAGAACATATGCGCAGCGAGCACAGTCGCAGAAACCTTAGATACAGAGAACGTCTTCCTTGAGTGAAAAGAAACAATCATATCAGGCACAGAAACTGTCTTCCCAGAGTGAAACAAAACAAAGCTATCAGGCGAAGAACGAGACGTTATGGAGCCAATCCGGAGAAATGAGGCAGACACAGAGAAAGAACACACAGAAAGTGTCGGGCCGAGCATTGAACCAGAATGGACGGGATGAGTTAAAAGACAGAAAAAAGAAACAGAATGCTGGACAAAACGAACTGTTTGAGCAGAATCAGATCGTTGCGGCTGCGAAAGCAAATACCCGGGAAGTGGAGCGGGATAATGACATGGATGCGGAAAACGAACATCTGATGGATGCTGTTTATGACGCAATCGTGAAGGGACCGGAAAATACCATGGAATTTCAGCGTGATTTTATTGCAGAAGGGATGGATATGCTGAATTCTTTTGAACTGTAAGCATGTAATAAGTGCATTTGCAAAGAATGAATACAGATGCATCTAACAACGTATCTGAAAGACAAGAGAAACTGAAATTCTGAAAAAGGGGAGTATGAAATCAGACTAAAATTAGTTGGGGCAGAAAGAAGGAAGTAAGATGGCACAGGGAAATCCGTTACCGGGAGAAAAATATTTACATTTTAAAAATAAACTGTATCAGGTCATTGCCGTGGCAAAACACTCTGAAACAATGGAACCATACGTGGTATATCAGGCACTGTACGGTGATTTTGGAGTTTATATCCGTCCGTATGATATGTTTATCAGTGAGGTGGATCATGAAAAATATCCGGAAGTAAAGCAGAAATATCGATTTGCATATGTGGGACAGCAGATGACCCGGATGGAAGATGTTGAATCTGAAAATGCGGCAATGACGGTCAGCCGGGAGAATAATGCCCGGAATCAAGAGACGATGGCGACCAGTCTGGCAGAGGATGCCCAAAACAAAGGGATGATGGAAATAAGTCCGGTGGAAGATGCAGAGATGGCGCAAACAAGTCAGGAGAAAAGGACAGAAGCAGGAAACCAGAGTTTGCCTGATGGGGATATGGAAGCGGGGGAGAGCGTAATTAATCCGTGGTTGTTGAAATTCCTGGATGCTGATTCCATGGAACAGAAGTATCAGATCGTCTGTGATATCAAAAATGATATCACAGACCGTCTGATTGATGATCTGGCTGTCGTGGTCGACGTTGTAATCCCGGAAGGAAAGATGGGCGACCGTTATGAACAGTTAAAATACTGTATTCGAACCAGACAAAAATATGAAAAATCCTCACTGTGGCGAGAGTAAAGAACCGCTGTGTCTTATGTGATGCTAAGAACGCAAAGTATTAAAATGATAGGAAACAAGTTGGTCTTTATAACAATCCGTGTTGCAAATGAGTGCTATTGCAGCGCTTTTTCCGGATGATAACCATGTCGGCTCATATAGCTGTTGTGGTATTTTCCGGAATAGGTGACATCTTCGGCAAACCATTCCGGTGATATGAACGCATTTGCTTCTTCTTCGGAAGGAAATTCTACTTCTGCAAGAATCAGCGGCGCAAGTTCGTTTTCAAAGATATCGAGTTCGATCGTATATGGATCATACGGAATACAATAGCGTTTCTTTGTGATCAGCAAACCATCAGCTTTGGGACGCAGATGAGCATATCCTTCTGCAGACAGCGGGAGATTGTATTCCTCCCGTGCCATGAGACCGTCGGATTTGTAAGTGAGAAAAAAACTGTCATCCTGTTTGCGGATACGCACGACAGGGGAAGTACACAGATAACCCTGCTCAATGGTATGACATGGGTACTGGTCTAGGTGTTCCGGTAATTGCCGGATTAAAAATTTTCGTTCGATTTCCATAATAAAAAACTCCATTCCAGGTATAGATGTTTTCTCAGAGTCATGAATCAGGTCGTATATATTCGACCTGAACAGAAAAAATGAGAGTTCATATAACATATCATTATTCTAGTACAGAGTTTCTTAAATAAGCACCATATAGAACACAGACAAGTTATATGTGGTACTTATTTAGAAATCGCTGTACTGATTCTATAGTAACAGCTGATGGAGAAAAATCAACGAAAATAAGAAAAAAATTGTAATGGAAAGGAAGAATAAAATGAGTAAAATCGCAGTATTATGTAATGATGGGGTAGAAGAAATTGAATGTCTGACAGTGGTTGATTTCTGCAGAAGAGCCGGAATCCATGTAATCACGGTGTCTGTCACCGGAAAACGTCAGATTATGGGGGCACATCAGATCTGCTTTCATGCAGACGAAGTCTTTGATGATATGAATTTTGATGAATTTGACGGAATCGTTTATCCGGGAGGACCGGGAACAGCATCTCTCGGTGAAAAACCGGGGGTCAAAGAACTTGCAGTAAAATTCCTGCAGAGTGGAAAGCTGCTGGCTGCCATCTGTGCTGCACCGGGAATGATTTCTGAAACCGGAATTTTAAAAGAAAAACATGCCACCGGTTATCCGGGATGTAATCCGGAAGGCGGCGCAATCTGGGGTGAGGAAGCAGCTGTCACAGATGGCAATCTGGTAACCGGAAAAGGACCGGGAGCGGCAGCAGAATTTGCAATTGCAGTCATCCGTTACCTGGAAGGAGACGCAAAAGCAGATCAGATCCGCACATCTACCATGATGCCGTAATGAAAAGCTAAATTTTGCTTTTAGAAGAAACTGAAATGACGTAAAAAGGAAGCGAAAACATATTTTTCCAGACATAAAAATGACATCTCCGTTCATACTAGGAACAAGACAGGAAACTTCTTTAAGAAAAGTTGTTGGAACGAAAAGAAAAGCAGTCCGTGGAGCGGATGCATGGTTTCGTATGGAAAACAAAATTACTGAAAGAAGCCTCTTGTCTTTACCATAGAGAAGAAAATCACGGAGGTGTAACAACATGAGTAATTCTAAGAGCTCAAACAAAGTGTCAGTTCCGGAGGCAAAAGAAGCAATGAACCGTTTCAAACAGGAAGTGGCATCTGAACTGGGAGTACCTTTAAAAGAAGGTTACAACGGTGATCTGACATCCCGCCAGGCAGGATCCATCGGTGGTGAAATGGTGAAAAAAATGATCAAGAGACAGGAAGAGCAGATGTCTGACAAATAAGACAGGCCATTCTGTACAGATCAGAGAGTCAGGGACGAGAAAAACACTTATCTCTGTAAAAGAAGAGGAGCGGCTGCATAACGCGGCCGCTCTTTAAGTTTTGAAGCTTTCGCCCCTAAAAAAGAAGATTAAAACTTTACTATAAAGTAAAGAAGGCTTTATTCAACGGTTACTGATTTCGCCAGGTTTCGTGGTTTATCCACATCCAGACCTCTTGCGACACTCATATAGTAACCGAGTAACTGCAACGGAATGATTGCAAGACTGTTAGTAAACAATGCATCCGTTTTCGGAATATAAACTGTAAAATCAACGGAATCCTCAATGGTATAATTACCAAATGTTGTCAGTCCCATCAGGTAGGCTCCGCGGCTTTTCACTTCCACCAGATTGGAAAGTGTTTTTTCCATCAGGG
>CABRZK010000151.1 GCA_902475415.1 uncultured Eubacterium sp. | reverse complement strand
TATTACTTCTCTACTGTTCATTTGTCATTTTCTCCTGAAATATTGTAGATTTATAATTCGGTATAACGAAATTTGCTACAGCTTGACAGTGGTTTAAGCATTTATAAGATCGTGCCTGTCTCATAGAGCGCATTCTTCCGCTCCATACGCTTTAATTCCGGCAATACGGTAAGTAACATGGTGATGAAGCATAATCCTCCACCAATGACGTTAGAAACCGGCTCAGCGAGAAATACGCCGTTTGTTCCCATATGCAGGGCATACGGCATCAGATATGTCAGAGGCACGACGATAAATACCTTCCGAAGTAGTGAGAAAAAGATTGCATGCTTTTTCTTATTCAGGGATTTAAAGACCGTCTGGCCAATGTATTGCATATCCATGCAGATAAACGCTGCAAAATACTGCTTCAGGGCAGGAACTGCATCTTTCATCAACGTAGCATCCGAACTGAAAATTCCGATCAGGGTTTTCGGCGCGATGATGATAATACTCCACATCACAGCTGTGTATCCGAGAATCATAAGTGCCATCATGGCACCGGCTTTTCTTACACGGCATGGGCGTCTTGCACCATAATTGTAACTCAGGATTGGCGAAGTCCCTTCGTTGATTGCATAAATCGGAGTTTCTACAAGCTGTCTGACACTGGATACGATGGTCATAACAGAAATGTAGATATCTCCGCCTGTGACGGAAAGTACATTGTTGCAGACAATCGTTACCAGACTGTTTGTTAACTGCATGATAAATCCGGCAGTTCCCAGGCTTACAATGTTTTTTGCATAAGCTGTACAGCTGGCAAGTTCCTCTTTTTTGAGGAGCCTCACTTTCAGTTCTGCTTTCTTTGTAAGAAAGAAAAATACAAATGCAGCAGAAAGTGTCTGAGAAATGACCGTTGCAATTGCGGCACCGCGCACGCCAAGCCCGAACACAAAAATAAACAACGGGTCAAGCAGCAGGTTCGTTACTGCCCCTATGGTAACTGAAAGCATGCCGATGGTTGAATATCCCTGTGCATTGATAAACGGGTTCATACCGGTTGCAATCATAGAAGGCAGAGTTCCGATCAGGTAAAGCATCAGGTACGGATATGCATAGATTAGAGCGTCTTTTGAGGCACCAAACAGTACCAGGATCGGGCGGGCAAATAAAAAGCCAATTACCATGAGTACAATGGCACAGATACAGACCATGGAAAAAGAAATATTCATAATTTTTTTCGCTTCCTGTGGCTCATTTTTGCCGCGCTCAATCGAAAATAATGGTGCACCGCCGCTTCCGAATAGATTGCTGAATGCGGTAATGATGACAATTACCGGGAAACAAAGACCGACTGCACCAAGTGCTGCAGTTCCGATGTGCGGGATACGTGCAATATAAATCCGGTCTACAATGTTATAAAGTAAACTTAAAATCTGGGCAACCAGCATCGGGAGTGATGCTCCAAGGATATTACTGGTTATCGTTCCATTTTCAAAATCGACTCGTTTCATTTGTAAATTCATTCCTTTTTATTTTTCTTGCTTTTTAATTCTAACATGATGTAATATATATGTAAATTATTGTTTTTATATGATAATTCAATAAAAATCATATGGATAATATATTTTCATTTTTAAATAATCAGGAGATGAATTACATTTTTATGGAAATCAGACAGTTGGAATATTTTCGTGCGATCGTAGATGCCGGAACGATCAGCGGTGCAGCAAGAGTTCTTCACATGACCCAGCCACCGCTGAGCTATCAGATGAAGATGCTGGAGGAAGAATTACAGGTATCACTCTTTTTGCGAGGTACAAAGAAAATTACGCTTACAGATGCCGGAAAGACGCTTTATGAGCAGGCCGGTAATCTTCTGATGCTTGCAGATCTGACCAAACAGGAGGTTGTCAAATCCGGTCAGGCAGCTACCCTGCACATAGGGATCACACCATCCACTGTATCGATGATGTCCGAATATCTGCTTTACTTTGCAAAAAAATATCCTCAAATTCATTTTGATGTACATGAAGGATCTACATTTACACTGAAAGATCAGCTGGAAAATGGAATGATCGATCTGACTACACTCCGCACACCAATTGTGTTAAATGGCTGTGAAACCAAGTCTCTTTCCCGGGAGAAGCTGCTTGTGATGGCAGTTCCTGATCACCCTCTGTTGCAGGGACATACATCCATCAGTCTGCGGGAACTTTCCGAACAACCCTTAATCCTCTCCCATCGCTACCGCAAATATATGCTTGCTGCATTTGAGGGTGCCGGACTGGTCTGTGATATTTATTTTGCCTGTGAGGATGCCCGCACTGCAATGACGATGGCAGAAAAGGGATTGGGAATTGCGATTCTTCCGGAGTCTATGCTGAAGCTCACTAATAAATTAAAAGCATATGATATTACTGGAGCTGATCTTACAACTGAAATTCTTCTTGCATGGAGGAAAGGCAGGATGCCGGCGGAATTACAGGATTTTCTGACATTATTTGAGGAGAAAATATAAAGTAAAAGAGCAGAGATACTTTCGAATGACTCTGCTCTTTACTTTATTTTATCATTTGGTAAGTATTTTTTAAATAGGATAAATAGAATTACCAGCTTGATTTCTGCTCATCTATAACTTCCAAAGTCTCCGGATTTACCAGATAGAAATCAACCAGTTCTGTCTCATATCCACCATCCGGATATACCTTTTCCAGAACCAATTCTTCGAAAGTATTATTATTTTCATCTGACTTAGAACCGTTATCATACAGACAGTAATTGACATTTACTGTTGTGCCATCCTTCTCTTCTGTTGTCTCAGAGAGGATCGCGTAATTTTCTCCCTTTGCATTTGCCGTGTAAGTGAAATTCATATCCGGAAGGGGATTCTGTTGTTGGATATATTGATACACAGCACGCATTTCGTCCTGAAGCGGTGAAGCCTTCTGGGATTCCTGTGCCGGAGAATTTTCGGTAGAATCAGTGGTACTACTATCTTGTGTTTCCGAATCATTCAGGTCAGAATCCGGTACAGAGGATTCTGTTAAAGTGTCTGTATTCGGCAAAAACAAACCCGTTTTTTGCATATAAATCAGGTTATCAGTTCGGTACTGTGTAGCGATGCCGTAATCAGGCTGTACGGAAAGATAAATATAATGCTGATCTTGACCGGTTACGGTTTCCGTTCCTTCTACGCCAAAGCTCACAATTAAAAAGCTGTAACCAATCAGAGAAAGTAAGAAAAGAGTCAGTGCGGCATAAGAAACGGCAATTATTCGTCTGGCTGCTTTCCTATTAAGGAGACTTTTTTGCTTTTTATACAGACAGATCATGCCCCAGATCAGCAGGCAGGACAAGGTGACGGAAACGCAGATGACGGATATTTCAGCAAAATAATAGCGGATTGCATATCCTGCGCTTTTATTGATACCATACCATGCACCGTAGAAAAAGGTACTGTATGCCAGAACGATTGTAATCAGACAAGTACGCAGGATATGCTCTTTTCTTGTCGGAGTGAATTTTTTTAATGCAGAAATAAGTCTGTCCATTTCTTCTGCTTCAATCCAGGTGGTAAGTTCTGCTTCAGATGGATATTCACCGTTTGTGTCAGGAATTCCTGTATAACGGGTTAAAAATTGATTTTTTGTATCAGTATCTCCCACTTCTGCTGCCAGTAAGATCTGCATATAATACAACTGTTTTAACTGGACCGGTGTGCATTTTCCAACAGAAATCTGTGTAATTGTCTGTGTAGCATGATCGTATTTCCCAAGCTGGATTTCAAGGCTTGCAATCAGGAGTAGCATGCGGTTATTCGTAGCAAGATCGCGGACAGATTGTATATGATACATATAAAGCGCATACTCATAGTGTTCGTCCAGTGGCATTCTACTCGATATTTTTCTGCTCCATCCGGCTTCTACAAACTGGAGCCCGAAAGCAAGTTCGATAACGGCAAGAATTTGGCAAAGGAAAGCCGTAAGTCCCCAGACATTGGTAGTGAGTTTCTGATAGGTCAGAAAAAAGATTGCAGCGGCAGCCAGGATGACGATCAACCATCTCAGCATAAACACGTGGCGGGCTTTCTTTTTTACGGTTGGATTCCATGGATATGTTTTTAATTCTGAATCTAGCACGGGCAAATCTCCTTTCCGTTGTCTAATTATCGATTTCCAAAAATATAATCTTAGTATTTAAGCGCCTCCTTTATGACGAAATAAAAGGGGCGCTTAAATCACTTTTCATATTTACTATTTTACTTCTACCAGTTCGATCTGGAAGTTCAGTTCTTTTCCAGCCATCTCATGGTTGGCATCAAATGTGATGTTGGTTTCTGTCTTTTCGGTTACGGTTACCGGGAATGGCTGTCCGTACTGGTTGGTCAGATATGCATGTGCACCGACTTCCAGATCTTCTGATCCGGGAAGCTGTGCGATTTCCAGCGTAAAAATGGCGCGTGGATCCGGCATGCCGTAAGCTTCTTCCGGCATCAGATGGATGTTGATGGTCTGTCCTACTTTCATTGTTGCAACGGCTTTATCGTAACCATGGATCATCTGTCCGGCTCCGCACACAAATTCCAATGGCTCTCCGCGGTCATAGGAAGAATCAAACTGGGTACCATCATCAAAGGTACCTCTGTAATGGGTACGGCAGGTCTTTCCGACATTCGGACCTTCAAAATCCGGCACAGGTGCGCCACCACATCCGCTGCATCCACTGCAGTGTCCGCCACAGGAATGTTCTTCTTCAGCAGAAGCTTCTTCTGTTGCTGTTTCTTCATGCTGTCCACAGCAGGAATGACCTTCTTCGTGGTGATGGTCACAATCTGTACCTGCAGATTCCAGTTCTCCTGCAAGATAGGCATTCACTGCCGCATCTACTTCTCCTGCTGCACCGGATATAACTTTGATACCGGCTTCTTTCAGCGCTTCTTGTGCACCTTCTCCGATACCGCCACAGATCAGAACATTTGCACTCTGCTCAGAAAGGAATCCTGCAAGCGCACTGTGTCCGGCGCCACCAGCATGAACAATCTGCATGGAAGTGATCTTTCCGTCTTCTACCTCATACATTTTAAAAGTTTCTGTCTTTCCGAAGTGCTGGAAAATAGATCCGCCTTCGTATGTTACTGCTATTTTCATTTGTAAAATCCTCCTTGAGATACCTTTACTCAATAGTATAACATATGGATTGCGAAACGCATAGAAAAAGTATACAATAATGAAAGAAATAATGAGACAAAACGAAAGAAAAAAGGGACTGGAAAATGAGTAGTATTTATTTGAGCAACGCAATATTTATGATGATAATACTGACGATCATCTTTTTAAGGATCCGGTATTATATTACATGGAGCCCGAGTAAAAAATATACGATGATCTTTATTGGCATGGTAGAGCTTTATGTGTTAATGGATGCATTGTTTATGAAAGAACTCTTAGGTAAGTCAGGAAACCTTTTGCAGTTTAAGCTGGTTGTGTTTTCCTTTTATCTGGTTTATGTAATCATGCCATATGTGTGGCATTTGTTTATGCAGAGTTATATGGGGATTAACCGTTCAAAGAAGCAAAGATTTGCGGAAATGATTCCGTTCATTCTCCTGGTTCTGATGGTGCTTCTCTCAGTTCCGACGGGAATTGTCTGGAGATTTTCACGGAACCGGACCTATATACGCGGTACATTTTTCGGAGTGTTTGCCGTACTCAATCTGTTTTATTACGTTTATACATTTGCACAGACATTCTTCATTTTATTCATGAACAATACAAAGGGTGTCAGATATCTCATAAAATCGGCACTGTTTTCAGCAGTCCCACTGATCGGAATTCTGGCAAATACCTATATCATTCCACTTTATGGGGCGTATCCGTTCCAACCGTACTGCCTGGTAATTGGAGCACTGCTCTCCTACCTGTTCATGGTGGAGCACCAGCAAAATCAGATGGAGTTTGAACACCGGAAAAGACTGTCCAATGCATTGGAACTGGAAAAAGAATCGACACGGAAAGCGAAAGTAGCCGGTGAGGTAAAGAATGCTTTCCTTGCAAATATGTCCCATGATATCCGTACCCCGATGAATGCGATTATTGGATTTTCTGATATCATTGCAGAACATCCGGATGATGAAGAAATTGTAAAAAATGCAATTTTCAAAATTCAGGCATCTGGTGAGATTCTTCTGAAGATCATCAATGATGTGTTGGATCTGTCTA
>CABRZK010000150.1 GCA_902475415.1 uncultured Eubacterium sp. | reverse complement strand
ATTGATATATAATAGTAATTACTATATATATGATTATATAAAGAAGGTCTCCATTAACCTCGGTATTCAATCCGTAAAGAGATGAACATTAAAGCGTGGAAAGCATTGTCTTCCCATATTTTTTATACTTATTATGTAAATATGAAGGGGCAGATTTTTTAAAGAAAAGTTAGTAACAAGTTAATAACAAATTTTTACGGAAACGGCGTAATTACTGGGGTTGCAAAAAAATAAAAATTAAGGGTATCTTAATAGTATTAAAAATTACGTCATGATAAAATGGTTACAGAAAGGGAATCTGTAGCCATTTTTCTTTTTTTGAGAAGTGTTTTTCTGAAAGTGGATGATTTCTATAGAATACGAGGAGGAGAGCGATATGAGCAAAAAGAAAAAAATCATTTTGGCAGTTGTTATTATTATAATTGCAGCTGTGGTGGCAGGTAGTTTTTTACTGAAAGGAAAGCTTGGAAAAAGCAGTAGTGGCGGAGATGCAGCCTATGTAGAATCGGTGCAGTCCATGGTAAATGGAATGAACGGCGGGGGACAGAACCGTTACATGGGCGTGGTTGAATCTCAGGATACATGGGATGTGAACCTGTCTTCGGATCAGACGGTTAAGCAGATTTTTGTATCTGTCGGGGATGAAGTGCAGGAAGGCACACCGTTATTTGAGTACAAGACAGATGACTTGAGTTTACAGATTGCACAGGCAAAGCTGGAACTTGAAAGTATCGCCAATCAGATCACGGATTATAATAATCAGATCAAGGCACTGACCGCAGAGAAGAATGCTGCATCCAAGGATGAACAGTTTAATTACACTGTACAGATTCAGAGTCTGCAGACTTCAATCAAACAGTCTGAATTTGAGCAACAGAGCAAAAAACTTGAGATTCAGAAGATGGAAGACACGATGAAGCAGTCTACGGTGACAAGCAAGATCAACGGTATTGTGAAATCCATTAATGAAAGTGGCGAGACAGATCAGTACGGTAACCAGCAGCCGTTCATGTCCGTTCTGACAACTGGAGATTACAGGGTCAAAGGTACCGTAAATGAGACCAATGTCTACAGTCTGACGGAAGGTCAGAGTGTCATTCTCAGATCCAGAGTAGATGAGACACAGACCTGGACAGGTACGATTCAGAAGATCGATACGGAAAATAAAGAAACGGATAACAATAATGGTGCCATGTATTCTGATGGATCAGGCAGTGACAATCAGTCTTCCAAATATCCGTTTTATGTAACTCTGGATTCTGCAGATGGTCTGATGCTTGGACAGCACCTGTATGTAGAACTGGATGAGGGTCAGAATGAGACAAAAGACGGCATCTGGATTTACAGCGGATATATTGTTCAGGATGAAGATACACCATATGTATGGGCAGATAACGGAAAAGGAAAGCTGGAAAAACGTGCCGTTGAATTAGGCGAGTATGACGAGGGCATGGATTTGTATGAAATCAAATCCGGTCTGGAAATGACTGATTATATCGCATGGCCGATGTCCGGATTCCGTGCAGGAATGAAGACAACGACAAATATCAATGAAGCAATGACAGAGGACGGTTCTGATGATGGCATGCTTTCAGAAGATATGGGAGAAGGTATGATGGACCAGGGATATGAAGAGGATCTGTCTGGTGGAGAATCTTCGGATGGATCAACAGATTCCTACAGCATGGACAACGATATTGATACAGGAATGGTGGACGAGAGTGACATGCGACCGGTTGCAGATGCACCGGAAGATGGAACTTCAGGGGCTGACACAGAAAGTGCAGACACGCCGGCGGCAGAATAGGAGGTGTGCATATGCTTTTAAATCTCAGTCATATTTATAAGGATTATCAGCAGGAAAAACTGGTAGTTCCTGTATTGAAGGATGTCAGTCTGTCCGTAGAAGAAGGGGAATATGTGGCAATCATGGGACCTTCCGGGTCAGGAAAAACGACGTTGATGAATATTATCGGCTGCCTGGATCTGCCGACCAGTGGAAGCTATGAACTGGCAGGGGAAGACGTATTGCAGTACAAGGACAGAGAACTGGCTGATGTCAGATTAAACAGTATCGGATTTGTATTCCAGAGTTTTCATTTGCTTCCAAGGGAATCTGCGCTGGAAAATGTGGCTTTACCGCTGATTTACGCAGGGGTAAAGAAGCCGGAGCGGGAGAAGCGGGCAGCAGCGGCACTGGAACGTGTGGGACTGGCTGATCGCGTGGATTTTAAGCCGACCCAGCTTTCCGGTGGACAGAAACAGCGTGTTGCCATTGCCAGAGCCATGGTGAATAACCCCAAGATTTTGCTGGCAGATGAACCAACCGGAGCATTGGATTCCAGGTCTGGAAAGCAGATTATGGAACTTTTTGACCGATTGAATGAAGAAGGTGTAACGATTGTCATGATCACACATGATGCCAAGATCGCTTCTTATGCAAAGCGTGTGATCCGCATTATTGATGGTGAGATAGAGGAGGCGGCAGAATGAAAAAGAAAAAAATCATGAAACGTGTTCTTGTAATCGCTATTGTGGCTGCTGTAGCAGGTGCGGGAATCGGCGCAGGTATCTATGTGCAGCGTGCCAAGATGACGGCGGAAGTGGAGTCAGTGGCAAATCTAAACAGTGGTTACTGGGGGGATGAGATCAACAGCTCCGGTATGGTGACAAATGATTATTCCCAGAGTGTGGAAATCTCGAAGGATGATGAAATCAAAGAAGTGTATGTAGAAGAAGGGCAGCAGGTGCAAAAAGGCGATAAACTGCTGGCACTGGATACGACGGTGGCTTCTTTAAATCTTCAGGGAAAACAGCTGGAAGTGGAAAATCTGAAAAATCAGATTGTGATTGCGCAAAATGAATTAAAGAAGCTGAAAAATACGAAACCATATGTAGAACCTTCTGCACCGGTAACCCCACAGCCGTCACAACCGCAGATACAGGAAATGAGCGGAGACGCCTATAATTATATTGCATGGACGGCAGTTCCGTACAATCAGAACGAAGCAGATGGCAGTGAGGAAAATCCGTACCGCTATCTGTGCAGTGAAAACGCGTATGTGACAGGCAGCTTTTTCAGTCAGCTGTCAGAAGCAGGGCTGCATGTTGTGTTTGAAATACGGGAAAATAACAGTGTGTCAGGAGAATTAATCTCAGAGTGGGCAGTGGATGGTTCCCAGATTGTGGTACCGGAGGATGATACGAGATGGTCTGTGGCTGACAAAACACAGATGTCTGATGATATTGATGCGTCCGATGCGGATACGGGTGCTGCAACGGATGAGAATGAAACGACAGAGGACAGTGGATATACACAGAGCGAGTTAAATGATATGATCGCCGAACAGGAAAAAAAGATCAAGGATCTGGATCTGGATAAACGGAAAGCTGAGCTGGAAGTAGAAAAGCTTAAAAGCCAGAGTACAGATGGTATTATCTATGCGACTGTTACCGGCGTAGTTAAGAATTTGCAGGATAAGGATAATCTGACAGATGATGGAACTCCATTTATGGAAGTGGCTGGCTCTGAAGGTCTTTATGTGACTGGTGGAATCAGTGAACTGTTGCTGGATCAGGTAAAACCGGGACAGATGATCACGGTTTCTTCCTGGGAGAGCGGAACAAGCTGCGATGCAGAGATTACAGAGATCAAGAACTATCCGTCTTCGGATGTGTCTTCTTATGGAGAGGGAAACCGCAACGTATCTTATTATCCGTTTGTTGCGTATATTGAAGACAGCACCGGTTTGCGCAATGGTGAGTATGTGGATCTGAATATGACAGTTTCCGGGGATGAGGATGGCAGTTCTATTTATATTTCCAGAGGTTATGTCCGTACGGAAAATGGCAGATCCTATGTACTGAAAGCAGATGAGAATGACCGTCTGGCAAAGCAGTATGTAAAAACCGGAAGAATTATTTATGGTGATACGATTGAAATCAAATCTGGTCTGACAGAAGATGACCGCATTGCGTTTCCATATGGCAAGACTGCCAAAGAAGGAATCCGTGTCATTGATTCTGATGGTTCATCATATTAAGGGGAGGTGCGTGAAATGTTAGAAAATATTAGACTGTCCTTTCAGGGAATCTGGTCACATAAAATGCGTTCCTTTCTGACGATGCTTGGTATTATTATTGGTATTGGAGCAATTATTGCGATTGTTTCAACGATTCAGGGAACGAATGAACAGATCAAACAGAATCTGGTGGGAGCAGGCAACAATGCTGTGACGGTACAGCTGTATCAGGATGAATGGGAATATGAAATGGATTATAATGGAGTTCCTGATGGAATCCCGGTGATCAGTGATGACACGATGCAGCAGATTCTGACAGTAGATGGGGTAGAGGAAGCGTCCCGTTATACAAGCCGTCAGGGTTATGATACCGTGTGCTATGGTAACACTTCTCTGTCTGGTGGTTATGTCATGGGAATTGACGCCAATTATCTGGATACCTGCAGTTATACGATAAAAGAAGGTCGTGGATTTGACAGCAATGATTATGCCAAATACAGAAAAGTGGCGATTCTGGATCAGGATTGTGCATCTTCTCTGTTTCAGGGGGCGGATGCCATTGGCAAAACCATTGAAATATCCGGGGAACCTTATATTGTAGTTGGAATTGCAGACAAAAAAGATGGCTTTGAGCCGGTCATCAATTCCATGGATGATTATTACACATATATGCAGGACAGCAGTGGAAGAGTATTTATTCCATCTGCAACCTGGCCGATCGTGTTTACCTATGATGAACCACAGAGTGTAGTGCTTCGTGCAACCGATACAGATTCCATGGCGTCAGCCGGTCAGGCAGTGGCGGATATCCTGAATGCAAATATCACAGGTGATGGAACGATTCAGTACAAAGGACAGGATCTTCTGAAACAGGCGCAGGATATTCAGGAACTGAGCCAGTCTACCAACCGGATGCTGATCTGGATTGCGGGTATCTCCCTTCTGGTTGGTGGTATCGGCGTTATGAACATTATGCTGGTATCCGTGACAGAGCGTACACAGGAAATCGGTTTGAAAAAAGCCATTGGTGCGAAAAAAAGCCACATTCTTGGTCAGTTTCTGACAGAATCAGCCGTTCTGACAAGTCTTGGTGGAATTATCGGAGTGGTTGCGGGAATCGTACTGGCGGAAATTATTTCAAAAGTCAGTGCGATGCCGGTGGTCATCAGTGTACCCGCTGCAATTATTGCAGTTGCATTTTCCATGGCAATTGGAATCATCTTCGGATTACTTCCATCTTATAAGGCGGCCAACTTAAAACCAATCGATGCACTGCGCCGGGAATAACAAAGAAAAACTTGAATAATGACGGGAATCAGTGTATACTTTGGAAAGAATAAAATTTCCTCAGGAGGAAGCTATGATTGACATTAAGTTTTTAAGGGAGAACCCGGATATTGTAAAACAGAATATCAAAAATAAATTTCAGGACCATAAGCTTGGTCTGGTTGACGAAGTAATCGAGTTAGATGCATCTGCAAGAAGTGTACAGCAGGAAGCAGATGATCTGCGTGCCAACAGAAACAAAATCTCCAAACAGATCGGTGCACTGATGGGACAGGGCAAAAAAGAAGAAGCGATGGCATTAAAAGAGCAGGTTGCCAAAGATGCTGAGCGTCTGGCAGAGCTTGAAACACAGGAAAGCGAGCTTCAGGAGAAAATCAAAAAGATTATGATGACCATCCCGAATATCATTGATCCGTCTGTTCCAATCGGAAAAGATGACAGTGAGAACGTAGAGGTAGAGCGTTACGGTGAGCCGGTTGTTCCGGATTTCGAGATTCCATATCATACAGAAATAATGGAAAAGTTTGATGGTATTGATCTTGACAGTGCCAGAAAAGTTGCCGGAAACGGCTTCTACTATTTGAAAGGTGATATTGCACGTCTGCATTCCGCAGTTCTTGCATATGCCCGTGATTTTATGATCGACCGTGGATTCACATACTGTATACCACCTTACATGATCCGCAGCAACGTTGTTACCGGTGTTATGAGTTTTGACGAGATGGATGCCATGATGTACAAGATCGAAGGCGAAGACCTGTATCTGATCGGTACTTCCGAGCATTCCATGATCGGAAGCTTCATCGATACGATGATTGATGAGGATCAGTTACCGAAGACACTGACCAGCTACTCTCCGTGCTTCCGTAAAGAGAAAGGTGCTCACGGCATCGAGGAGAGAGGCGTTTACCGTATCCATCAGTTTGAAAAGCAG
>CABRZK010000149.1 GCA_902475415.1 uncultured Eubacterium sp. | reverse complement strand
GTCTACAACGTTTGCAAAATTGTAAGTCGGATATCCGTCTGATTTGATCAGAATCATATCATCCAGCTCAGAGTTTGGCTGTGTGATATCTCCGTAAATCTCATCATGGAAAGTTGTCTCACCTTCATTCGGCACGTTTGCACGAATAACAAACGGTTTTCCTGCTGCCAGATTTGCCTCAATCTCTTCTTTGGAAAGGTGCAGACAATGTTTGTCATATACACTGATCTCTTTGCCGTTGATGTTCTGTTTTAAAGAATCCAGACGCTCTTTGTCGCAGAAGCAGTAGTATGCCTCGCCTTTTTCGATCAGTTTCTTGGCATATTCCATGTACAGACAGCTCTTGCAGCGCTCACTCTGGATATACGGACCATAACCGCCGTCTTTGTCCGGTCCCTCATCATGGATCAGACCTGTTTTCTCCAGTGTTCTGTAAATGATACCAAGAGCCTCTTCTACAAAACGCTCCTGATCAGTATCCTCTATTCTTAATACGAAATCTCCGCCTTCATGCTTTGCGATCAGATATGTATACAAAGCTGTACGCAGATTGCCGACATGCATACGTCCTGTCGGGCTCGGTGCAAATCTTGTTCTGACTTTTGCCATAACTCTACCTCTTTCCATCTGTTTTATTTTCAATCATGATCTTTCAAATGCCCCGGCTTGCTCTACATTATAAACTTCCTGAAGCAGTTCTGAAAAACCACATTTCTTTTTATCCATAAGCGTTCCTATTATACCCCAATCCAGACATTTCCACAAGGGCAAAAAAACAGGATACAAAAAATCATTTTTGAACATTCGTTACATAATTTTTTATACCCTGCTGTTACTGATTAATTGTTAGCTTGTCTTTAATTCTTTCCAGAGCTGGCTGTAATATGCGGTTGTATCTGCATCCAGCGCCTTATATACCTCACATTTTTCCAGTGTTTCCTCACTTGGGAAAATCAGTGGATCTTCTTTCGTCTCCTCATCCAGCTGATCATATACGGCCGTATTCGGAGTCGGATAATAAATCTCCTCGAAATTTTTCATTGCAATGTCTTCTCTGCAAAGGAAATCCAGGAACTTAAGCGCTCCCTCTTTATTTTCACCTTTTTTCATCAGCATCCAGGAATCGATCCATACATTGGATCCCTCTTCCGGAACGACATATTCCAGATTTTCATCGTATTCATGGGCCAGATAAGCCTCTCCGGAATAGCAGACCGCCAGAGCCGCGTTGCCTGCAACCATCTCTTCACGGACTTCATCGACAAAATATGCCTCCACATCCGGTTTCTGCTCAATCAGCAGATTCTGGGCGATATCAAGTTCTTTTCGTTTCGTCGTATTCAGGGAATATCCTTTGTATTTCAATGCGCACATATAGGCATCACGGATACTGTTCTGCATGATGATTTCACGGGAATACTTTCCATTAAACAGGCTGTCCCAGCTTGTAATTTCTTCATTCACCATAGAAGTATTATACAGAATGCCTACTGTTCCCCAGAAATATGGGATACTGTACAGATTCTCCGGATCATAGGCCTTTGCCATATCCCAGTAAGTATCTCCGATATTTCCGATATACTGCATCTGGCTGTGATCAATTTTTTCCGTCTGACCTTCTTCAATAAAACGTTCTACCATATAATCAGAGGTACAGACCAGATCGTACGGAATCGTACTTGCCGTATATTTGGAATACATTTCCTCCGGTGTGGTTGCTTCTTCATAAAGCACTTTAATACCGGTTTCCTTTTCAAACTGACGCAGTACGGAGGTATCAATATATTCTCCGTAATTTAACACTACGATCGTATTTTTTCCACCGGCTTCTGACATATCCACAGAAGATTCTTCTTCTCCGGTAGCACCGCATCCGGTCAAAATCCCGGTCAGTGCGACACACAGAGCCATCGCAATCCGGCTTTTCCATTTTCCTGATTTCATTCTGTCGCCTTTCTCACGTTATCCTTTTTACAATGCTGCTGCCTTTTTTATTCTTTTCTGATGAATCCGCGGTACATAATTGATCAATAATAAAACAATGAGTACTACCACAAAAATCAGCGTAGACAGTGCATACATTTCCGGTTTGATACCTCGTTTTAATTCACCGTAGATCATCGTGGACAATGTATTGATTCCTGCACCTTTTGTAAAATAGGTGACTACAAAATCATCCATCGACATGGTCAGAGCCATGAAAAATCCACTCATAACAGAAGGGAAGATCATTGGCAGAATTACCCTCACAAATGCTGTCACGCTGTTTGCGCCCAGGTCTCTGGCAGCCTCATACACGCTCATGTCCGTCTGCTGCAGCTTCGGCAGAATACTTAAAATAACGTATGGAATATTAAACGTAATATGAGCCAGTAAAATACTTACATAACCAAGATTCGTAAATCTGGAAAACCAGAGCATCAGTGCGATACCGGTTACGATATCCGCATTCAGCATCGGAATATTTCCCACTCCCATGGTCAGTGCATAATTTCTTTTTTTCATTGCATCGATACCGATGGCCGCAAGCAGACCGATTGCGGTTGCGATAGCCGCAGATGCAAAGCCAATTGTCAGCGTATTCTGCAACGCCGCCATGACATCACTGTTGTGCAGCAGATTCTGATACCACCCCAGGGTAAATCCGCCCCATACCACACGGGATCTGGATGCATTAAAGGAGAGAACCACCAGCACTGCGATTGGAATATATAAAAATGCGATAATCAGCACCAGATAAAATTTCATAAAAAAACGCTTTACCATACGCTGCTCTCCTTTCCTCCGTCAGTTTTTGCCGTAAACATCATACTGATGAGTACAAAAATCATCAGCGCGATGGACAACCCGGAACCAAGGTTCCAGTTCATACTGGTAGAAAATTCCTGTTCGATGATATTTCCGATCAGCATGATCTTGCCGCCTCCCAGAATATCCGGAATTGCAAATGTGGTCAGTGACGGAACAAATACCATCGTAATACCACTGATGATGCCAGGCATGGTCAGCGGAATCATAATTTTGCTCAGCACAGCTTTTGGCGGTGCGCCCAGATCTCTGGCTGCCTCAAGAATATCTTCGTTTAATTCTGAAACTGCATTGTATACAGGAAGGATCATAAAGGGCAGATAATCATAAACCATACCGATGACGATTGCCACATTTGAATTTGCCAGATCCTGTCCCGGCAATCCGAAAAATGCTAAAATTGCGTTAATAATACCATTTCTGGAAAGTAGTAACTGCCATGCCATAATACGCAGGACAAAATTGACCCACATCGGCAGGATGACGATAATCGCCATCATTCCCTGTTTTCCGATATTCAGTTTTCGCAGCATGACTGCCAGTGGATATGCCAGTACCAGGCAGATTACCGTACAAAGCAGTGCCAGCCACAAAGCCAGTAATAAGGATTTCAAATGTACCGGCTGAAAAATCGCAAGGATATTGGATAAGGTAAAACCGCCGTTTCCATCCCCCAGCGCATAAAATACAATCATCAGAATCGGCATAACCGTAAATCCGATAATCCAGATAATATACGGTGTTGCCAGTAAACTTCTCTTATTCATCCTTTTTGATAACCTCCTGTGCAGAAGACACCGGTTTGTGCATGATCTGAATATTTTCTGGTTTTACATACAGACCAATCTCTGTACCCGGCTGGTAAGCCACTGTACTGTGTGCCAGCCACTCAAATCCTTTCGCCTGTACTTTCATCTCATAATGCACACCCTTGAACAGAATAGAAGTAACGACACCATCCATCATGCCCTCACCCGGCTGTACAAATTCCATGTCCTCCGGACGGATGACCACATCGACTTTCTCATTCGGTGCAAATCCGGTATCCACACACGGGAACGGACATCCTAAGATCTCTACGAGACAGTCTTCCGGCATAATTCCGTCCACAATGTTACTCTCCCCGATGAAATCTGCCACAAACGCATTCTGCGGCTCATTATAGATGTCAACCGGTGTACCAACCTGCTGGATCAGTCCCTGGTTCATAACGATGATACGGTCAGACATGGTCAGTGCCTCTTCCTGATCATGGGTTACAAAGATAAAGGTAATGCCAAGCTCATTTTTAATTTTGATCAGCTCCTGCTGCATATCCTGGCGCAGTTTCAGATCCAACGCACCCAGCGGCTCATCCAGAAGCAGCACTTCGGGTTCATTTACAATGGCACGGGCAATGGCGATACGCTGCTGCTGTCCGCCGGACAGAGACATCGGATGACGGTCTTCAAACCCTTCCAGATCCACCAGCTTTAACGCATATTTAATCTTGTCCTGAATATAAGATTTGCTTTTTTTCTTTAATTTCAATCCAAACGCAATATTTTCTCCCACACTCATATGAGAAAACAGTGAATATTTCTGAAATACCGTATTAATGTGACGTTTATCCGGGGAAAGATTTGTGATATCCTGTCCCTCAAAAATCACCTTTCCTTCATCCGGTGTGGCAAAACCGCCGATAATACGCAGTGTTGTCGTCTTTCCGCAGCCGGAAGGTCCCAGCAGCGTTACAAATTCATTTCTTCCAATATCAATGCTCAGATCATCCAGAATCTTTTTTCCGTCAAAAGATTTTGTCAGATGCTGTAAATTCAAAATTGCCTGTTCCATCCCATCTCTCCTCATTCTCTCATTTGTACTACTAAAACGTTGGCGGCGTGCTGACCCATACAAACTTCGCCGGCCTGCTGCCGGTATTTTCAATAAAATGATTGCGGTTTGCCTGGAAATAAAAACTCTCTCCTGCTTTCACCGTATACACTTTATCTCCCAGGTGCAGTCGGATCCGTCCGGAAATCACATATCCGAACTCCTCTCCTTCATGGGGTTTGTCTTCCTGCAACTGTTCCTTCGGCTGCACAACTACCAGCAGTGGTTCCATCTGATACTGCTGTGCATTCGGTACAATCCACTGAATGCTGTTGCCTGCATCATCGATTTTTTCAAAAAATGCGCCTTCCGAGTAAACTACATGTTCCTCTTCCGTCTCCTTGAAAAATTCCGACGGCGTCGTTCCAAGACATTCGATCAGATCCAGCAGCGTCACCACCGATGGTGCCACCTGTCCCCGTTCCAGCTGGGAAATATATCCCTTCGTCAGTTCAGAACGGTCTGCCAGTTCCTGCTGGGTCAGACCGTTCTGATTTCTCAAATCTTTTATCTTTTCACATAATTCGGTTCCATTTGTTCTCGCTTCCATTTCTATGTAGTTAACAAAATGTTGACTGTTACTAAACTTTTTATCACGATTTCGATTATACTATTAATAAACAGAAAGTCAACTATAATTGTTATTTTTTACATGTATTTTACTGTATTTTTTACTGCACATAACATCACCGGTTTTCTCATATATATAGTAATAATCGCACATCTGAAGGAGATTTCATGAAAAAAAAGAAACACATTTCCATTCTGCTTCCGATATTTGTATGCAGTATTTTATTCGTAACTATTTATTTTCAAATGACATCAGGCGTCATTTCCGTCAGCAACACGGTAAACGGCAAAGAACTCCCAATTTACTGCGTCGATACAAAGGAACCCAAAATCGCTATTTCCTTTGATGCTGCCTGGGGCAATGATGACACTGTGCGTATTCTGGAAATTCTTGCAAAACACAACGTGCATGCAACTTTTTTTATGACTGGAGGATGGGTAGAAGCTTACCCGGATGATGTGAAAGCAATTTATGAAGGAGGGCATGATCTGGGCAATCACAGCCAGAATCATAAAAATATGAGCCAGCTTTCCGATACAGAAATTCGGGATGAAATCATGTCTGTACATGAAAAAGTAAAAACTCTCACCGGCTATGAAATGTTTCTCTTTCGTCCGCCTTATGGGGATTATGATAATGAAGTAATTAAAGGAACTTTGTCCTGTGGGTATTATCCGATTCAGTGGTCCATTGATAGTCTGGACTGGAAAGACTATGGTGTCGATGACATCATTTCCCGTGTCTGTAAAAACCAAAATCTCACCGGCGGCGCTATCATTCTCTGCCACAATGGTGCCAAGTACACCGCCGATGCGCTGGATTCTCTGTTGACGCAACTGGAAGAAAAAGGATTTCAACTGGTACCCATTTCCGAACTAATCTACCGGGAAAACTATCATCTTGACGTCACCGGAAAGCAAATTTTGGACTCTCCATGAAATTCTTATTTGTGTGAAAGCGAGAAAGCTGGTATCAGAAATCCATGCAGGCAC